>DATATO010000120.1:0-6926 GCA_036268755.1 Mycobacteriales bacterium
GAGCACGTAATGCTCGGCCGCCCTTTGCTGGCGCTACTTGGCGTCTTCGGCCTTGGACTGTTCCGACTCGGCGAGGCCGGTCTTGGCCTCCGTAGGCTCCTCCGGCTTGGCCTGCGCGGCCGCTACGTCCTCGGACTCGTCCTTGGCGACCGCCGGAGTTTCCTCGGCCGACTCACCGGCGAGGGCCGCCACGGAGTCTTCCTTGACGCGGCTCTGCTTCAACCGGCGGGCACGAGCCGCGTCGGTGGAGGCAGCGGCCTTGCTCGCCGCAGAGTTCGAGACCAACTCGATGACCGCCATGGGAGCGTTGTCGCCTTGGCGCGGCTCAAGCTTGACGATGCGGGTGTAGCCGCCTGGACGCTCCGCGAACCGCGGGCCAATGTCAGTGAACAGCTGGTGAACCACATCCTTGCGGCGCACGACCGTCAGCACCCGACGACGGGCGTGCATGTCACCCCGCTTAGCGAATGTGATCAGCCGCTCCGCCAGCGGACGAAGCCGCCTGGCCTTGGCCTGCGTGGTGGTGATGCGACCGTGCTCGAACAGCGCGGTGGCCAGGTTGGCCAACATCAGCCGCTCGTGGGCCGGGCTACCGCCGAGGCGAGGCCCCTTGGTGGGCGTGGGCATTTCCAGTGCTCCTAACAATGTGCACAGCAGCAGTCGCTGCCGATCGCAGGGTGACTATAGCTGTTCGGTCTCGGCGTAGTCCGGCTCGTCCGCGTCGTCGGAGTACGCTTCCACGGCCTTGGCCGGGTCGAATCCGGGAGGCGAATCCTTGAGCGCCAGGCCCATGGTGGCAAGCTTGGCCTTGACCTCGTCGATGGACTTCGCGCCAAAGTTGCGGATGTCCAGTAGATCGGCCTCGCTGCGAGACAGCAATTCGCCGACGGTGTGGATACCTTCACGCTTGAGGCAGTTGTAGGAACGAACCGTGAGGTCCAGGTCCTCGACCGGGAGGGCCAGGTCCGCGGCCATGGCGGCGTCGACCGGCGACGGGCCGACCTCGATGCCCTCGGCCTGCTCATCCAACTCACTGAAGAGGCCGAACAGCTCGACCAGGGTGTGACCGGAGGACGCAACCGCGGTGCTCGGAGTCTGCGACGGCTTGGTCTCCACGTCGACAATGAGCTTGTCAAAGTCGGTGCGCTGCTCGACACGGGTGGCCTCGACCTTGTAGGTCACCTTGAGCACCGGCGAGAAGATGGAGTCGATCGGGATGCGACCGATCTCGGAGTTGGGCTGCTTGTTCTGGTTGGCCGACACATAACCGCGGCCGCGCTCGACGGTGAGCTCGACGTCCAGCCGGCCCTTGTCGTTCAGGGTGGCGAGGTGAAGATCCGGGTTGGCCACCGCAACGCCCGAGGGGGCAGCGATATCACCGGCAGTCACATCGCACGGGCCCTGCTTGCTAATGGTCATGCTCACCGGGTCGTTGGACTCCGAGGAAACCACGAGCTCTTTGAGGTTCAGGATCATCTCGGTGACGTCTTCCTTGACGCCGGGGATGGTGCCGAACTCGTGCAGCACGCCGTCGATCTTGATGCTGGTGACGGCGGCACCGGGGATGGAGGACAACAACGTGCGACGGAGCGAGTTGCCGAGTGTGTAGCCGAAACCGGGCTCGAGTGGCTCAATGATGAACCGGGAACGGATCGGGGTGACCTTCTCTTCCACAACAGTGGGGCGCTGCGTAATGAGCATGAATCTCTCCTGTAGATAACCGGGCGACCACTATTTGACGCCGCGATGTAGGTGTTGGCCCCGACGATCCGCCGGGGCCAACGTGACCCGCAATGCAGTTGGACAAGCATTGCAGGTCGGTGAAGCTAGACGCGCCGACGCTTCGGAGGACGGCAGCCGTTGTGCGGGTTAGGGCTGACGTCGGAGATCGACGCAACCTCGAGCCCGGCCTGGGTGAGCGACCGGATAGCGGTCTCACGACCCGATCCCGGTCCCTTAACGAATACATCCACCTTGCGCATGCCGTGCTCCATGGAGCGACGCGCGGCGGCCTCAGCCGTCATCTGCGCGGCGAAGGGGGTGGACTTACGGGAACCCTTGAAGCCTACCTGGCCGGAAGAGGCCCAGGCGACAACGTTTCCCTCGGGGTCGGTGATAGACACGATGGTGTTGTTGAACGTGCACATGATGTGCGCGTGGCCATGATTGACGTTCTTCTTTTCTTTACGCCGAACCTTGGTGGCCGCACCGCGTGTAGTGGCTGCCATGGATGAACAACTCTCCTTGTGAACGTAGCGTCCGTCGCGTCACGCGGCTACGGCCACGTATTGCGTGTTGAGGGCTTTACTTCTTGCCGGCCTTCTTCTTGCCGGCCACAGTCTTCTTGCGTCCCTTGCGGGTGCGTGCGTTGGTGTGAGTCCGCTGACCGCGCACGGGCAGGCCACGACGGTGGCGAATGCCCTGGTAACAGCCGATCTCCACCTTGCGACGGATGTCCGCCGCCACCTCGCGACGCAGGTCTCCCTCGACAGTGACGTCGGGGTTCGCGATGTACTGCCGAATCGCGTTGACTTCGTCGTCAGTCAGGTCTTTGACCCGGGTGTCGGATTCAATGTTGGTCGCAGCTAGCACCTGCTTAGAGGTGGAACGACCGATACCATAAATGTAGGTAAGCGCAATCTCCACGCGCTTCTCGCGTGGGATGTCTACACCGGCGATACGTGCCATGGGTGGGGTCTTTCTCCTTAAACCTCTAACCCTGCCGCTGCTTGTGGCGAGGGTTGTCGCAAATGACCATGACGCGCCCGTGGCGCCGAATCACACGGCATTTGTCGCAGATTTTCTTAACGCTCGGTTGAACCTTCACGGCTGCTGCCTTACTTGTAGCGGTAAACGATGCGGCCTCGGGACAAGTCGTACGGCGAAAGCTCGACGACTACCTTGTCCGAGGGCAAAATACGAATGTAATTCTGCCGCATCTTGCCGCTGATGTGAGCCAGCACCTTGTGACCATTGTTTTCCAGCTCAACGCGGAACATTGCATTGGGAAGTGCTTCAATAACCGTGCCTTCGACCTCGATGGCCCCGTCTTTTTTTGGCATAACCTCTGCAATTCCTGTCTGAGTACTGGGCTACGGCGATCCGCTTGGGCGATCCACACGCAGCACTAGTTAAAGAGTTTACGCAATAGATCGCCGCATCGCCGTACCGGGGTAGGGCCTGTGGTGTGGCGACGTTCCTACTGCTTGACAACCGCCTCGCCGAGCCGCTGCCGGCCACCGTCGAGTGCGGTCAGCACCAACGGACCGTCCTCGGTAAGCGCGAGCGTGTGCTCGGTGTGAGCGGCCATCGAGCCGTCCTTGCTAACCACCGTCCAACCGTCGGCAAGCTCGCGCGTTCCCGACGAGCCGAGGGTGATCATTGGCTCGATGGCAAGAACCGTACCAACCTCGAGTCGCGGCCCCTTACCAGCCTTGCCTGTATTGGGTATGTAGGGGTCCTCGTGCAGGGCCGTTCCGATGCCATGACCACCGTAACCGCGAACGATTCCGTAGCGGCCGTGTTTGTGTGCGGCGATCTTCACCGCCCGCTCCACGCCGTCGCTGATGTCGCCGAGCCGGCCGCCGACCTTAGCCGAGCTGATGCCCGACCACATGGCCTTCGTGCAGATTTGGATCAACCGGGTCAACTCCGGGCGCACCTCCCCCACCTCAACGGTGATCGCCGAGTCGGCATGCCAGCCGTCGACAATCGCGCCGCAGTCGATCGAGATGATGTCACCGGCGCGCAGCACTCGGTCGGGCTTGGGGATTCCGTGCACGATCTCGTCGTTGATCGACGTACATAGCGTGGCCGGATAGTCGTAGTAGCCGAGGAACGACGGCTTGGCGCCCGCGTCGCTGATGTGACTGTGTGCGGCCTCGTCGAGCTCGGCAGTGCTGATGCCCGGCGCCACCAGCTTCCGCGCGGTCTCGAGGGCACCGGCCACGATGAGGCCCGCCTCACGCATCAGCCGGATCTGTTCCGGGGTCTTCAGGGATTCGATCTGTTCCATGCCTATAGCAAATCACACCGGTGCGGAGCCAACGGGTTCTGAGACGGTGAAGCACCAACTATCGTGACAATGCCTTGCCGTCGATAGGGCGCACAGCCACACTCTGCTCGACCTGCGTTTGGGCTCGATCGAGGACGGTGTTGAGCAGGACTATGCAGAATCTCACCGCCAACCACGTGGACTCAGTAGACGAATCCATCGACCAATTATTTTTGTGGCATACCTTCGATGTTCGCTCTTTGCTTCCCTTCGGCTGGCAGGAGAAACTGCTCGGTCTAGTGACTCAACGCGCACGAGCGAAATCTCTTACTCCCACATCGATTACTTCTCGAGAGTCAGAAGACGTCAAGGAAATTTCAGTCCTGACGGTGGGCGGCCGGGTCCTGGCGCAGGAAGCGCTCTGGCTTGTTCACTTGTATGAGACATCGTTTCGAAGCCTTGGCGAACGTGCCATCGGGGAACGTTTATTTACGGCGAAGGACGAAAGAGTAAAAGTCAACCTCAACCTGCAGTCCGGCAACACTATGCGGTACGAAGCGCATGTGGGCTCCAATCCCTTGGAAGGACTGCTTTATGTCACCGATCACTCGAGCGAAACGGACGGTGAACTAGTCGTAGCGCAACGTCCGGACGCAGTAGGCGTCGAAGATATCGATAAGGATGCTGCGATCCTCTATCCGACGGCCGGCCACCTGGTGCTCTTCGATGCCCGGCGCTATCCCCACTATGTTTGTCCGCTTCGTTCCCCGGACATGGCGCGGGCCGTGGCGACCATGACCTATTACACCGCTGATTCCCCGGAGACTCACAGACCGGCAGATTTGAACATGCACCTCTTCGGCGAAGCGTAGCCGCTGCTTACGAGGCGAAGGAGCGCAGCGCACCCACGGCACGCTCGGTGACGTCCTCGACCGGACCGATCGCGTCCACGCCGATCAGGATCCCCTGCGCGGCATAGAAGTCTATGAGCGGCGCGGTCTGGTCGGAGTAGACCTTCAACCGATTGGCGACCGTCTCAGGGCGATCGTCCTCACGCTGGAATAGTTCGCCGCCGCAGCGATCGCAAACGCCCTCGGCTCGAGTCGGATCGAATTCGGTGTGCCAGATCTTGCCGCAGCCGCGGCACGTCCGCCGACCGGAGAGCCGGCGGATAACCTCGTCGGTCTCGACCACCAGCTCCAGCACCACATCCAGCTTGACGTCACGGTCGACGAGCAAACCGTTCAATGTCTCAGCCTGGTGAATAGTGCGCGGGAACCCATCGAGCAGGAATCCGTCCGCGGCGTCGGTATCGTCCAGTCGCTGCTCAACCATGGCGATGGTGACCTCGTCCGGCACCAACTGACCGGCGTCCATATACTGCTTCGCCTGATACCCCAGCGGCGTGTCGTTACCGACGTGCGCCCGGAACAAATCACCCGTGGAGATCTTCGGCACGGCAAAATGTGCGGAAAGGTACTCAGCCTGAGTACCTTTTCCAGCCCCTGGCGGGCCAATGAGTACCAGCCTCATGCCAACACCAGCCTCTCGCAGCTAATCCCCACGCCGACTATCTCAGGAAGCCCACGTAGTTGCGTTGCTCAAGCTGGCTCTGGATCTGTTTAACGGTTTCCAGCCCGACACCGACCATGATCAGTACGGAAGTACCGCCGAAGGGGAAGTTCTGGGTGTTTTGCGAACCCCCGGCGAGGTCGATGAACAGGTTGGGCAAGATCGCAACGAGACCTAGGTACAGCGAACCCGGCAACAGCATTCGGCTAATAATGTAGTCGAGATATTCCGCCGTCGGACGACCGGGCCGAATACCGGGGACAAATCCGCCCTTTTTCTTCATATTGTCGGCCACCTCGGTCGGGTTGAGTTGAATCGAGGTGTAGAAGTAGGTGAAGAAAATAACCAATGCGAAGTACAGCATCAGATGGACCCAGCTGTCCGGCGGCTGAACATATCGCTGTACGAACTTAGAAACCGCGCCAGGATGGGCCTGATTACCCAACTGGGTCAGAATCGTCGGTAGATATATCAGTGCCGATGCGAAAATTACCGGAACAACGCCGGCCGGGTTGACCTTAATCGGCAGATATGTGGATGATCCACCGTAACTTCGCTTGCCCACAATTCTTCGCGCATATTGAACGGGAATCCTGCGCTGCGCCTGTTCGATGAAGACCACTGCCGCGATCACGGCTAAACCAATTCCAATGACGATCACGAAACCCGTGGCGTTCTTGGTGTCCAAGATGCTCTTGCCCTCAGCCGGCAGCCGGGCGGCGATCGAGGAAAACATCAGGATCGACATGCCGTTGCCGACACCGCGGTCAGTAATCAGCTCGCCAAGCCACATGACGATGCCGGTACCGGCCGTCATGGTGCAGACGAGGCCGGCGATGGTGAGCCAGTAGGGCTGTTGCCCAGTGTCGGGGATGATCGAATTACCCGGACAGTTGGGAATTAGATTGCCGGAACGAGCAAGCGCGATGATTCCGGCAGCCTGCAAGATAGCCAAACCCACAGTCAAATACCGGGTGTACTGCGTGATCTTGCCCTGTCCGGCCTGTCCCTGTTTCTTCAACTCCTCGAGCCGAGGAATCACCACGGTGAGCAGCTGCAAAATAATGCTGGAGGTGATGTAGGGCAAGATACCGAGCGCAAAGATGCTCAATTGATAGAGCGCGCCGCCACTGAAAAGATTTAGCAACGTGAAGACACCACTGTTGCTAGAGTTCTTCGCGGCATTCACACAGCCCCGAATATTGCTGACCGAGACTCCCGGCGACGGCAGTGAAGCCCCGATCCGGAAGAGCGTGATGATGAACAGCGTGAAAACAATCTTGGAGCGCAGATCTGGCGTCCGAAATGCCCGGACAAAAGCGCCAAGCACATTGCCTCCCGCGCTGAGATAGAACGAACA
>DATATO010000121.1:0-6383 GCA_036268755.1 Mycobacteriales bacterium
GATCAGCTTGCTGATTTGATTAAGGACGTAGCTAGTCTGGACCGTAAGGCCTGTCGTTCCCGCGTTCATAGCATGTTTTCTACCGAAATTATGGCAGAGCGTTACGAGAAAGCGTATAAAACAATTTTGAGCAGATAATAATTTATGTGTCCACGCCCGACGGCGTTAGCATGGCGACACGAGTGTCTGCCGCCGGGTGAAACAGAGGGCATTAGACAGGGAATGGGCGAGGCTGTCTAATCTCGTTGCTCCCACCAGCGGCGGAAGTCCGATAGATGGTCTGCGCCGATGTATCCCACGCCCGCCGCGGCAAGTTCGTTCCAGGCGGCTCGCCGCGCGTGAGCTGGCCACAACGGTGCGCCCCAGAATCGCAGCGTGCGACCCGAGGCAGCTGTCTCGGCCACCATTCGGCGGAGCTTCTCGCGTTCTCCCGTAGATATGCTGCTGAAGCCGCGCCAACGGAAATGGTTGTGCCACGGTTCGCTGACTGTCGGCATGAGTGTCGCGGAAGTATAGGCCTTTATGTCGCTCAGTCGGCCGTCGCAAGCCACGAGCCGGTGACGCTGCCCGGCAATTGTCTGCCACGGATAATCGCCCGTCATCACTACTGAGACCGGCCCGATAGTGACCCGGGCCCCGTCGTAGCGGGTCACTATCTCGGCATACTCTGCTAGCGCATCTTCCAGCAGCGAATATGTGGCATCGGGATCGTTCTTCACGTCGATCAACAGCCGGAACGGTTCGCCATACCCAGGATGTACGGCCCCAATTTCGGCGATCAGCGTGGCAAGTGGCTCTAGGTAGGCCGTTCGCAACGTCCTGTCGGGCCGTAGGTCACCGCGATCATGCCCGACCAGCAGCCTGCCATTCGCACTCCACATATCCGCCTCTACGCTGACGAAGCCATGCCGCAGCGCCGTCCACAGCGGAACGTGCTGTTGGCTGTCGTTGTGAGAGTGGCTGCCGAGCATCGGCGGACCCTTTGGGAGGTGCCGCCCTTTGGTCGCCCAGAACGCGGTCCCGCCACGGTAAACCGCTCGAGCTAGCGAGCCAAAACGCGACATAGTCTCTTCAGTTTCCCTACTGAGTGGACATCTGAGAAGACGCCGGATCAGATGATACGAACCGATACTCCAGGCAGTTCGGAGAAGCCGGCCTTGGCATCTGTGGTAAGCAAAACGCGGTCAGTTGCCGCCGCTGTTGCCGCGATGATGAGGTCGTGCGGGCCCCGCTTGCGTCCCGCCCGTTGAGTGTGAGCCAACAAGTCTGCATGCCGCTCCGCTATCTCCGCGGTGTAGTCGACGACTGGCAGCACAAATAGCAGGTTGACCAGAAATGCCTGGCGCAGGTCATGTTGGATATCCGTATGTGCCAGCCGTATGCCGGTTGCGAATTCGGCGACCGTGATTGCCGATATGACCGCGTCATCTTCGTCCGAAAGTATGGATCCTAACTGAAGAGTTCCCCGCTCCATAGATACGAGAACTCCCGTATCTAATATCAGACGGCCCACGGATCGGCATCCAGCTCGGCAGCATCACGTGTGCTATTGCGAGTGGCAGCAAGGTCCGCCGCGAACTCCGGGTCCAAATGGTCTCGCCACTGGCGAGCTAGACGAATCAAAGCTGCGCCGTTAGCGGCTGGCGCCGGTGAGATCACTGCCACCCGCCGTCCCCCTCGCGTCACGACAATGGTTTCGCCGTGCTCTGCCTCATCCAGCAATGCCGAGAATCCTCGAGCGGCGTCTGTTGCAGTAGTGATACGCATGAAATCAGACTATATGATTCGAGGTGATACTGCTAGCTACCGCTACTTGCCGTCACGACCCTGGTAGAACGCCCAGGCGTCGCCGACGATCTGCTCCAGCGCCGCCTTCTTCGGCTGCCAGCCGAGCTCGGCCTTGGCCTTTTCCGCCGAGGCGACCACGGTGACGGCGTCACCGCCGCGCCGCGGCCCGACCTCCACCGGCAGCGGGGCGCCGGTTACGCTACGCACCACGTCGACGACCTGCTTGTTGCTGTAGCCCGAGCCGGTGCCCAGGTTGTAGATCTTGTGCTCCTTCGGCGTAGCCGCCCCCAGCGCCAGCAGGTGCGCAGCGGCTAGATCTTCCACGTGGATGTAGTCGCGTACGCAGCTGCCGTCGGCGGTGTCGTAGTCGTCGCCGAACAGCTGCAACTTCTCGCGCTCGCCCGCGGCGGCCTGCAGCGCGATCGGGATCAGGTGGGTCTCCGGGTCGTGTCGCTCGCCGAGCGAGCCGGACGCGCCGGCGGCGTTGAAATAGCGCAGGCTCACCGCCCCTAGCCCGTGGGCGTGTGCCTCACCGGTGATCATCATGTCCACGGCGAGCTTGCTGGAGCCGTAGGGGTTGGAAGGTCCGGTCGGGGTCAACTCGGTCATCGGCTCGTCGGAAGAGCCATACACGGCGGCGGTAGAGGAGAAGACCAGTCGGGGGGTGCTCACATTACGGATCGCCGACAGCAGGGCGAGCGAACCCTGCACGTTAGTTTCCCAGTAGAGCTCCGGGCGGATCGCGGACTCACCGGCGGCAATTCGGGCGGCGAAGTGCAGCACGCCGTCGGTGTCCGGATCCAGGTGGTCGGCCACGTCGTGGATGGAGGCCTTGATAAACCGCACGCCCTCGGGAATGGTATCGGCATGCCCGGTCGACAGGTCGTCCAGCACAGTTACCTGATGCCCCGCCGCCAGCAGCTGACGTACGGTGACTCCGCCGATGTATCCGGCGCCCCCGGTGACGAGCAGTTTCATGACCGACTCCTTACTCTCAGCGGTTTTCGCTGACTTAGTAACGACAGACTCAGTACGATGCGGGAGAGGCGTGAGCGCGGGTAACCCCGTTGTCACGCTCCCTGTCGACAGAGCTATGCGGAGACGATGACAAAATCTCTGCATGTCTGATTCGGAAGCTGCTGCTGACCCTACTGTGCCTTCCGGCGGCGGTGCGCATGGCCGCCCCCGGGTACTCTCGGGAATCCAACCCACTGCCGACTCGTTTCACCTGGGCAACTACCTGGGGGCGCTTCGCCATTGGGTGAGCATGCAGGAGACCCACGACTGCTTCTTCTTCATCCCTGACCTGCATTCGATCACCGTCGCCCACGATCCGTCGGTATTGGCCCGCCGCACCCGGCTGGCGGTCGCGCAGCTGTTGGCGGTCGGCATCGATCCGCACCGGTCCACGCTGTTCGTGCAGAGTCATCTGGCCGAGCACAGCCAGCTCGCCTGGGTGCTCGGGTGTATCACGGGTTTCGGCGAGGCCAGTCGGATGACGCAGTTCAAGGACAAGTCGGTCAAGGGCGGCTCGGACCGGGCCAGCATCGGCCTGTTCACCTATCCAGTCCTGCAGGCAGCCGACATCCTGCTCTATCAGGCGGACGCGGTGCCGGTGGGCGAGGACCAGCGGCAGCACCTGGAGCTCTCCCGAGACCTGGCGCAGCGGTTCAACACCACCTTCGGCGAAACTTTCACCGTACCCAACCCGCATATCGTGAAGGGGACTGCCAAGATCGCCGACCTGGCCAATCCGACGGCCAAGATGAGCAAATCGGCGTCCAGCCCGCAGGGCGTGGTGGACCTGCTTGACGAGCCGAAGGCGATAGCCAAGAAATTTCGGTCCGCTGTCACCGATACCGGCCGTGAGGTGGTCTTCGACGTCGAAAATAAACCCGGGGTGTCCAACCTGCTGACCATCTATAGCGTGTTGGGCGGTCGTTCGATACCGGAGTTGGAGCAGGCATTTTCCGGCCGTGGATATGGCGATCTCAAGTCGGAGCTGGCCGATGTGGTCATCGAGTCACTGGCACCGATCAAGACTCGGGTCGATGAATACATGAACGACCCTGCCCAATTGGACGCGATTCTGTCCGACGGCGCGGCTAAGGCACGGACCGTGGCGAGTAAGACACTGGCAGCCGTGTATGAGCGCGTAGGCTTTCTCCCCGGGTAGGCAAGGGGGGCGTTGAAGATCAAAAGCAAGGTGCGGACGTTCGAGCGGATCGCGACCAGCCTCTGGGGCCGGGGCGAGGCCTGGTTCGAGCGGGTGAGGCGTGAGCGGACCTGGTTCGGTCACATGGTGCGGGCGGGCGTTCGGTACACCGAGGCCAAGGGAAACCGGTTGGCGGCGGCGCTCACCTATCGCAGTTTCCTCGCGGTATTCCCGGTGTTGCTGCTGGCCTTTTCGATCCTGGGTTTCGTCCTGAACGGCAACCCCCATGCCACCGAAAAAGTCGCAAGTTACCTCGAGGAGAACCTTCCGACGCTGAAGGTCGACGCGATCGCGTCACAGCGGTTGACCGCCGGGTTGATCGGTCTGTTCGGTGTGCTCTACGCCGGGCTCACATGGGTCGAGGAGATTCGCGCGGCGGTGCGGACGATGTGGAACCGAGACGAGGACCCGGCCTCGTTGCTGCTCGCCAAGCTCGTCGACGTGCTCGTGATGGTGGTGCTCGGCGTCGTACTCGTAGCCTCGACCGCGGTGACGTTTGCCTTTAACGTCGGCGCATCGGCGGCGCTGGGGGCGGTAGGTATTCCCTCCCACGGCGTGGGGTTCAACGTGCTCCGAATCGGCGTTGCCGTGGTTTTGGACGTGGTGTTGGTGACGCTATTGCTCACCTTTGTTCCGCGACTAGGTATGTCGTGGCGGCGGCTGTGGATGCCTGCGTTGCTCGGTGGTGTCGCCCTCGAGGTGCTCAAAGAGTTTGCCCAACTGTTTGTGGCATACGCCGTCACGAACCCGGCGTATGCGCTGGTCGCGACCGCCGTCGGCCTGCTGCTGTTCTTCGACTTCTTTAGCCGCATTCTGCTATTTTGTGCGGCGATCACGGCGACGAGCACGGTCGGTCGGGTCCGAGACCGACCCGTCCCCTCCCTCCGCGGCTTCCGGCTGCTCAAACGCTCAGTCAAAGCGGCCGCCAGCAAGGCCACAAGCAAATAACTATTACCGCCCCTCGGTTTCCGATGCTGACTCGTGGGGTTCCGCTGCCGCCGCCGTGCCGAGTGACGCAAGGAGCACGTCTCTGGTCGCCGAATGCTGCTGGGCCTGGACCTTCTGACTCCGCCGCCCGTTCCGCTTCTCCACCCGCCAAGTGTCGGCCTTCTCCCGCTCGGCGGCGGAATCCGTGCCGCGTGCCGTCCGACGGGCCTCTCGCAGTTTCCGGTTGACCCGGCCCGACTTGCCGCGCCAGTCCAGCGGCCGTCGCGGCCGATCCATGTTGCCTGTCCCGATCGCGCCCATGAGGTACGCCTGCAGCCCTCGGTGACTGGCCGTGAGTCGATCGATGCCCTCGGTGAGTGAAATGCTGGCTTGCTTCAGGAAGTTTGTCGCCGCGGAGAGCTCCATGGGTGGCCCCAGCGCGCCGCCGCGCTCATGCATGCTGGCACGTGACAGCCCCGAATGCGCCTGCTGGAGTTGTTCCCGGGTGGGGTAGAGCGCGGCGGGATCCAGTAGCGAGATGCAGCGCTGTAGGAAAATCGAGATCTCCCGCAGCGTGTGTCGCGGCGGCGCGGTCGGCATGTGTTGCGGCTGCGGCGCCGCAACGCGGCCTCCTCCTTGATGCACCGCGCCGAACCCACGGGACCGCGAATGCTGATCGAGTTTCTTCAGCGCCGCGGTCACGAGCTTCGCAGTTTCGTCGAGGGAGTCCCGCGCCAGGGCACAGTCATGAAGGGCGGCATCCGGTTCCCGCCACGACGAACCGGCTAGCACCTTTTCGACGCCGGCACGCAGCGCATTCGCTGTCTCGGCACGGGTCGCAAACCACATCGGCGCGGGTATTGAACCGATGGCGACGGCGAGCTCCGCCGCATTATTGCGAAGCTCCGAGTGCTGCACCGAGCCATGCTGCGTCGTCATCTGACAGACATTAGCGGCGCGGCGTCAATTCGGAGAGCGGACACGGTTCAAGCGGGCAGATCGGAGACCATTACGCTAAATCAGCCAGCGAGACGCTGGTGAGGAGGTAAAGATCGTGAAGTCCGCCAGGTTGTTGCTGCCATCCATACTGGTCGTGGTGGTCGCCGTCGCCAGTGCCTGTGGCAGCCCGATTCCGCAGGCAAAGTTCAACGGCGTCAGCGTCGGCATGGCCCTATCCGCCGGAGACCGCGGCGACCAGGGCATTAACGGGCTTTCCGCCGGCGGATTGGACCGAGCCAAGCATCGTTTAGGTACACGCATCAAGCTCGCGTACCTCAATACACAGGGCGACGATCGATCGCGGGCCCTCGATAACCTTCTCGCGGCACGCAGCAATCCGGTGATTGCGCTGGGGGATCACTACGCCGAGGAGCTGACGGTCGCTGCCGCCAAGCACCCCGCCATCAGCTTCGCCGTGATGGATTCGGCAACGCCCACCGCGCCCAACATCACT
>DATATO010000122.1:0-53420 GCA_036268755.1 Mycobacteriales bacterium
CGCCGATCACTGGGCACGACCGGAGTTGTTGCCGTTCCTGGCCTCGCTGGCCATCGTCGACGGCGGTTTGCGTCGTGGCGGTTTGCGTGGTGGCCAGACGGTCATCATCAACGGCGCCACCGGCGGCCTTGGCGGTGCGGCCGTGCTTGCGGCTTTGGCCCGTGGGGCGGCGCGAGTGATCGCCACCGGTCGTCGACGGGAGGCGTTGAACGCACTGGAAACGGTCGACCCTCGGATTCGAACGGTGGTGCTGTCCGGTGATCGCGCTCGGGACCGCGACGCTATTCGTGCTGAAACCGATGCGGGGGCCGATCTCTTGCTCGACGTCATCGCTCACACACCGACTACCGATCCCACACTGTCCTGTGTGGACGCGCTGCGCTTGCGGGGTACCGCCGTACTCGTCGGTGGTGTCCGCCACGAGCTTGCCCTTCCCTACCGACGCATCCAGCGCCAGCAGCTCACAGTGACCGGTTCGTTCATGTTCGACTCCGCCACCGCACTGGAGGTTTGGCAGCTCGTCCGATCTGGGGCCCTTAACTTGGAATCGGTGCACGCCCACACATTCGGGCTGGATCAGTTTGATGCCGCGATGGACACCGCTGCTTCGTTGAGCGGCCTGGACCATGCGGTGCTGCTGCCCGCGGATTGACAGAGCAAATACCTCGATTCAATGCTTGGCGTCTGCGGGTCGGTCCTCAAACGGACACGTTGCCGACCGAACTAATGTTCGAGCGGAGCACGAAAGTCCAGGTGAGGGTGTGCCCTTCTAAAGTCGACATGACCTGCAATGTCCGTAGCCATGGACGCCAAGCAATCACAGGGCTGGTTTTCCCCCGGAACAGTCGTGTGGTTGCACTCGGCGTAGTAGCTTTGGTGTGAAGCATAAGGACGTAGTGCCGAGCTGGGTAAGGTTCCCGGGTCGAATTCTCGGGAGTAGATATGGGATTGATTGACAGAATCGATCAGCTGAGGGCCAAGGCTTCGGAGCGGCTTGCGGCCCTGCAACAGGTTCGGCAAGCCAATCGGACCGAGCCCGAGCGGGACCCGACCAAACCTATTGGCCGGCCGCCGTCGAAGCCCGGAAAACGCCCCAGCGCAGTCAGCGGAAAGTTTCCTGACCACCCCAGCAAGAACGGCCCCACCGGCTCTATCAATCCGGGTAATTCGGGCAAACCAGGCCGCCCGCCCCGCTAACCGATATCTTGCCAGCGTACCCCAGGCGGCCAACTTCGGAGACAGTTTCAGGCCGCCACTAGCAGCCGGGCAGTCGCTGAATCAGGTAATCCTCGACCCGGTCCAGCCCGACGCGCTCCTGCGTCATGCTGTCGCGATCGCGGACGGTAACAGCGTTGTCCTCGAGGGTGTCGAAGTCCACGGTGACGCAGAACGGCGTGCCGATCTCGTCCTGCCGGCGATAACGGCGGCCGATCTGGCCGGCGTCGTCGTACTCGACCGCCCAGCGCTTGCGCAACGTCGCCGCCAGCTCACGTGCCTTGGGCGCAAGCTCCGGCTTGCGCGACAGCGGCAGCACCGCGGCCTTGACGGGGGCGATCCGCGGGTCGAACCGCATGACGGTGCGCTCGTCGACGCCGCCCTTGGTGTTGGGCGCCTGGTCGACGGCGTAGGCATCGAGCAGGAAGGCGAGCACACAGCGGGTCAGTCCGGCGGCCGGCTCGATCACATACGGCGTGTAATGCTCACCCTTGTCCTGATCGAAGTAGGTCAGCGAGGCGCCCGAATGCTTCGAGTGCGTCGACAGGTCGAAGTCGGTGCGGTTGGCGATGCCCTCGAGCTCGCCCCACTCGTTCCCGCCGAACTTGAAGCGGTACTCGATGTCCACGGTCCGCTTGGAGTAGTGGGACAGCTTCTCCTTCGGATGCTCGTAGCGCCGCAGGTTCTCGGTCTTGATGCCGAGGCCGGTGTACCAGTTCCAGCGCTCGTCCAGCCAGTACTCGTGCCACGTCTCGTCGCTACCGGGCTCGACGAAGAACTCCATCTCCATCTGCTCGAACTCGCGGGTGCGGAAGATGAAGTTGCCGGGAGTGACCTCGTTGCGGAACGACTTCCCGACCTGCGCGATGCCGAACGGAGGTTTCATCCGTGCCGAGTTGAGCACGTTGAGGAAGTTGACGAAGATGCCCTGCGCGGTCTCGGGACGCAGGTAATGAACGGCCTTCTCGTCCTCGACCGGGCCGAGGTAGGTCTTCATCAGGCCGTTGAACATCTTCGGGTCCGTGAACTGGCCGCGATTGCCACAGTTGGGGCATGCGACCGTCGAAATCCAGTTCTCCGGCGCCGGTCCGTGCTTGGCCTCGTATGCCTCCTCGAGATGGTCGTAGCGGTAGCGCTTGTGGCACGACGTGCACTCCGTCAGCGGCTCGACGAACTCCGCGACATGACCGGAGGCGACCCAGACATCGCGGGCGAGGATGACGGATGAGTCGAGCCCGACGATGTCGTCGCGCTCCTGGGTCATGGCCTTGAGCCACTGCTGGCGGATGTTCTCCTTGAGTCGCACGCCGAGCGGACCGTAGTCCCAGGCAGAACGCGTGCCGCCGTAGATCTCGCTCGAGGCGTACACGAACCCGCGGCGCTTACACAGATTGACGATTTCATCGACGGCGTCGGCGGCCACGGTGGTCCTCCAGCGGATTTGAGAGTTCGGCGGGCATCGCGAGCGCGCGGCTATCGGTGCCGGCATGCACGTCCTGCGGCGAAGCGGCCATGTTACCCAGCGGGCCCGAGTTGCCGGGCGCTCAGGTCCCTAGTTGCCACGTCTTGGCTGTACTCCTTCGCCATGTTCCGTACTGCGGCTCGGAGTCAATGCCGCCGAGATGGAGGCCTGCAGGCGGCAGCTCAAAATCTGGCTGTTCTCAGCCCAGGGCGTTCAACTTGTTGGACACCGCCTGGATGATCTGGTCGCTCAGCTCGGCGGGCTGTTCTGAGCCAAGCACGACCTGCGCCACGTGGGCGCCCTTGGCGATCACGACGCTATCCCCCAAGAAGCGCTGCGGGGGATTACCCTGCACCTGTGCGGTCATCAGCACACGATAGGAGTTGGGCCCCGGTGCAGGCTGGGACTGCAATGTGAACGCCGTGACGGTGCCATCGTCGGCCTTCTCATTCCACGCCCGACACTGTGCCGTCGCGGCCTGCAGCTGGGCGATGAGCTGAGCGCCGGCCGAGCTGTCCGAGTACTCGGACACGATGTCGCCCAGGTTGCCACCGGAGTCATCGTTGAAGGTTCGCACTTCTTCCGCGGCAGGCTTACCCACATTGCCCATGCCCTGACCCGGAGTGTCGGAGAAGATGTGACTGCATTCCTGATTGCTAGTGGCGACGACTTTGCTGTCCGGCGGGTTGTCGACCTGGTTGTATCCGGCGGGCAGATCCGTGAGGGTCAGTAGCGCGGCCGACAGCTTCGAGGCGGAGCTCTTGGAGTCACTGGAAGAACTATCCGATTTTTTATCGGAACCGCCGCCACATCCCGAAAGAACCAAGACAACGGTGACTGCCACCGCGGCGGCCGCTAGGCCACAGTTTTTTCTACCCCACGGCATTGTTGCTCCTCTTTCCCGCGCTGCTGCGTTCGCAGCGATATGCCGACCGTAGCGAAGGGTTTCCTGTTGGATATGGGGGGTCCGTCAGGCGGGTACTTTCCCCGCCGGTAGCCGCGACAGCAGCTCCATGGCAACCTCCTCTGCCGCGTCATCGCGTCGATTTACATGGTGACTGTCGGGCCCGGCTGCCCCCTAACCTGGGCGGCTCCGGCGATAAGCTGAGGCCGCAACGGCGATTGCGGGAACGATCCGACGCAGCTGCTTGACCTAATTGCGAGGGAATCCGTAACGAGATATTCCTCATAACGGCGACATAAGGGGGAGATTAGATACTTTTGGTCAACTACTGTGCCACATATCCGCCGGTACAGCGCGCGAAATTCTGACGACCCGAGTAGGGGCGCTTCCGCTCTTCGCGTTTAACGGCTCAACGATGAGATTGGTCGCGCTTATTTTGCCGCTTTCGAATGCTTGTTTTCCTTTCAGGAGCAGGAATTCCGGCCACATCAGGTTGCCCGATTCATCCGTCATCGGATCGAACTGTTTGCACCTTCTTTCAAAGTTCTAAGTTGTAAGTTCAGCCGCCAGGAGCTGCTACATGCCGGAACGGCGCGATGAGTTGTGACCCTGCCGCTAACACTTGGGGCGGATGGGAAGAAGAGGTAGCGGTCTACGTGGCTCAGGAAATCCTTTTTGCGCGAGTGCTGCGGCAACTGATCGCTGAACGTTATGGTCACCCCGCCGAGCTTGCCGAAGCCGCTGATCTCTCAGCTGTAGCCCTATCCCGATATTTGGATGGTGAAATTAGCCTTGGCGTGGATGTGCTTACCCGACTGGCAACGGCGCTAGGCGTCAGCCTCGACCATCTTGTTTTCGGCCAGGAGGCCGCCCGGCGCGTTCTCGACGGCGATCACTCTGCTCATAAGGCATGGGGCGATGCCGGCGGCATACTCAACCCTACCGACGCAGCTCTGGTCGAGCGTCACAGCGTGCACACCACGATCGTGACCGAGGATCTCAGCACGGACGTTCTCGTTCTAGAGCAAGAGGGTCGTGTCGCCGGGTCACCGAGCATTTTTACCCCGGTGGTGACCGAAAACATCACGGACGGCAGGCGCTACGAGTACTTCGTGCCGCAGGGACCTAGCTGGGGTTACGAGGCGAACCTGCTACGGAAAGTGGTCACTCGTATGGGGGGCCTCAAGCCTGCCTTTGTGGACCGGCACCTTCAGGTAATGCACGTCACCAACACGCGCTTTCCGGGCTTCGTCTTATATCAGATGCCGATCGACAGCCTTCAACAAGGAGTCCCTGGAATCTTCGATCGCGTTCTCCCATTCATGCATCGGAGTTCGGCGGCACGGGGCACCGGCTTCATCGCAACGGTGGAGCCGGCCAATTCAACCTATTCGGACTTTGCCCTTGTTTCCAGGGAAAAGGTTCCTCGTCTCATCGAGGAGCTTCACACCATTCGTGAAAACGTGGGGCAGTATCGACAGGCGAGGGGCGCCGTTGTAGCGAAAGTGATAGAGGTTCACCCGCATTCTCGTGCCGAACGCATTCACGTTGCCCTTATCGACCTGGGTGACCACTACCTGCGACAGGTTGTCTTCGGTGGCTCCCGAATGTTGCGTCCCGGCGATCTCGTACCGGCCGCGCCGCCGGGCACGCTCTTGCCAGGAGGCGTGAAAATGCGCCAACGTCGCTACCGCGGTAGGTCATCGTTTGGGATGTTGTGCAGTACGGACGAACTGGGGTGGACTTCCGGTGGCCCCAACGAGGTGGCGGTACTAAACCCTGAGCTTGAACCAGGACAGTCGCTAGACGATGTGGACCATCGCGCTGCCCTGCAAGAGCCGGCCTCGGATAGCTGAGATCTCACGCGCTCACCGGTCACACTCAATGTCCAATTATGTCACCTGACATGTGCAGACTGTTCAGCGTTAGCGGTGGAAGTGTCGTTCGCGAGACGACGTTGGTTGATAACCTTGACTCGTGGCTGTAGGTCCGACGAGGCGCGTGGCCGTGATCCCGCCGTCGAGCTGGGAGTATCCGATAGCGTCGCTCCGTTATCCGGGGGACGACAACGTCGGCCTGCTATGGGAGCGGCCGCCCTCGCGCAAGCACGTTCGGGATGTGTTGCCGCCCGATCGTCCACCGCTGATCTGTGTGCTGGGTGCGAGTGGTTTTCGAAGCAGCTGGCAGGCTGGGATGTCGGAGGTTCTGGAGCAGCTCGCCCATCCGGTGCGATGGGATCTTGCCTCCGGCGGCACGATCCCCGGTCTGGCTTGTGCCGCCGGCATCGGACACTACTGGCGACGCATCATGAATGCCGGTGCCCCGGCCCATAAAGCTCTGCAACCCATCCCCGGGCTGCGCTGGTTCGAGCGGAAGAACCTAGATCTTTCCGGCGTAAACGATCTGAGCGAGCTGGAGGGCTGGCTGAGCGCCTGGCTGGCCTGGGCCGGGGTTTCCACGTTCCGGGATCTGCGATACCGGCCCCACGAACCGCGGCCGGTCGGAGTGACCCATCGCGCCGGCATCAGCGTTGTCGTCTGGCGCACCACGCGACCGTACCCGAGCAGGTGTACTCCCGATCAGCTGCGCGACCCCTCTTTTATCCATCGGGCATTCCGTTGGGCCTTCTTCGGCAGCCAGTTCCCCTTCAAGCAGTTTCGACAAGTCTGGGTGCCCGACACAGTGGGGGAGCATTTGCCATGGCTGGCTGACGAGATCGACGATCACAGTCCAGCCTGGTGGGCACGGGTCTCGATGAGTCCATGGCCGGCCTGCCTGCCTACGGTCATGCAAGATCCGAGGACGCTACAGCTCGTTTTTCTCGTCGACGGTGGGCATATAGATAACCAACCCAGTCTCTTCAACGATGGAAGACCCACCTCGCTGCCGCTTATCAACCCTCGGTTGGCTCAGAACCGGCGTCAGCTGCGCCGCCCGCAGCAGGTTCGTGACGCACGGCGTATGCCTTTCGGTCGCGTCATTCGATGGGAAACCACGGCGCAGACTCGGTGGCGCCTCTCCCAGGGGCGCCACATTACGTGGGCCGACCGGGACGCCATGTACCTGTGCGGCGTGCGGCAGGGTCGGGCGCGCCTTGGCGACGAGCTGGAGGAATTACTGAATAGCTATGTGGGTGCGGAGAACGAGACGACGTTGGGTCTACGCGAACGGGCGGTCGAAATCCCCATGTTCCATGGCTTTCAGGCTATCGCCGCAGCTACAAGACCCGGAATGAAAAAGGTCTTCGGTCTCCGCAGCTAGGGGGCTGTGCGCGTGGCGGCCATGGCTCCCGCGCACTTCCAGCCCGTTGAGCAGGTCCTTCGTCGCCGCGGCCACGGCCGCTACCGCGTTGTCGAACACCTCGCGGTTGTGGCCTGCCGGGGCGCGGAACCCCGACACCTTGCGCACATATTGCAGCGCTGCTGCCCGGATTTCCTCGTCGGCTACGTCGGGCACGATGGGCGGACGCAGGACCTTGATGCTTCGACACATGCAAACAACCCTTGCACGAATAAGCCTATGAGGCCACAAGCCCGAAGTTAAATGTGTTGGCGGTCGTTACGCCTGCCGCCGCGATGACGATTCCCGCCCGGCGCACGCCGCGCCGAAGCAGCCCCCCGCCTTCGGCCGCGAAGCCGGGTGTGCCCACTAGGCTCGTGTCCGACTGGTCCGTTCTTGGGGGATGCATGGGGCAGCGTCGCAGGCATGCCGCACGGCGGCTGATGATCATGGCGGGCATTGTGGCGTTGCTGGCCACGGCCGGCTGTGGCTCCGGCAAGGGCCAGGTCACAAGAGTGAAGGTGCTGGGGACCGATGCCAACACCGGGCAGTCGTTCGCACAGGCGTTCCACGATCAGCCGGGTGCGATCGTGGCCATGCGCGGCACGACACCGATGTCCAAACTGTCGGAAGACTTCATCAACCGCCTTAAGCAGCGCAATCCCGCGCTCACAGACTTCACTTTCGCCGCCGAGTCCTACGACGCCACCGTCGTCACGGCATTGGCGGCACAGACCGCCCGCACCGGTCATGCGACCGTGTTCGCTCCCTTCATCGATGCCGTGACCACCGGCGGCCAGAGCTGCAACACGTTTCAACAGTGCGTATCTATCCTCGACGCCGGCGGGGACATTGACTACGACGGCGTCAGCGGCGGTCTCGACTTCACCGATCCGGGCGAGCCGGCGGTCGGCAGTTACGGCCTGATTGGCTATGACGACGCAAGCAAGCCCGTCGCCCCCACCTACCTCATGACGGGGGACCCCAAGAATGCCTCGACCAAGCCGTCGCCGCCCCGCCCCACCACGACGACAGGGGGTTCCCTCCGATTGGGTGCACTGCTGCCGCAGACCGGTGGCCTATCCGCCTATGGGCCCGGCATGCTCGCGGCGGTGCAGCTCGCAGTGGCCGATATAAACGCCGCCGGCGGCGTCAACCGCGTAGACGTGACCCTGGCGCAGGGCGACGACGGGACGGATCCCGCGGTTGCGCAGCGCGCGGTGCGTGGGTTGCTCGACGATTCGGTGGACGCGATCATCGGGCCGGGCGCCTCGAGCGTCTGCAAGGGCGTCATCGACTCCGTCACCTCGGCCGGCGTGCTGCTGTTCTCGCCCGCGAGCACCTCGGACGAGTTCACCAGCTACAACGACCGCGGGCTGTTCTTCCGCACCGCGCCGCCGGACGCCCTGCAGGCCCGGCTGCTGGCCAACGTCATCGTGCAGGAGGGCGGCCGCGTCGTCGGCCTGATGTATCAGAACACGACCTACGGTCTCGGTCTGGCGACCGCGATAGAGCAGGACCTGGTCGCCAGCGGCGAAGTAACCAAAGACGACATAATGCCGGTCAGATACGACCCGGCCAGCGTGGATTTTGGCCCATACATTAAGCGGTTGCGGGAAAAACGACCGGACTTCATCGTGGTGGTGGGATACGACGAATCCCCGCGCATCGTCAAAGCCCTCAACCATGCCGGCCTCGGCCCGAAGCGATAGCGCCTGGTAAATGTGTCGGTGGTGCCGACTACGCTTCCCGTGTGACCCACTCTCCATTGCAACGCCTGTTGATTCTCGACGGACACTCACTGGCCTACCGTGCCTACTTCGCGCTCCCGGTCGAGAACTTCTCCACCACCACCGGTCAGCCCACCAATGCGGTGTATGGCTTCACGTCGATGCTGATCAACGTCGTTCGCGACGAGAAGCCCACCCACATAGCGGTGGCGTTCGATGTCTCCCGCCACTCGTTCCGGACCGAGCAATATGCGGAGTACAAGGCGGGCAGGGCCGTCACGCCGGACGATTTCCGGGGGCAGGTAGATCTGATCCGCGAGGTGCTGGGCGTGCTCGGCATTCCCGCCATTGCGGTGGAGGGCTACGAGGCCGACGACATCATCGCCACGCTCGCGGCCGGCGCGGCACGCCAGGAGCTGCCGGCCCTGATCTGCACGGGAGACCGAGACGCGTTCCAGCTCGTCAACGACGAGTGCACGGTGTTGTATCCCCGCAAGGGGGTCTCCGACCTTGCCCGCATGACTCCGCCTGAGGTCGAGACCAAATACGGCGTCCCGCCCACCCGTTATCGGGATCTCGCCGCGCTGGTGGGGGAGTCCAGCGACAACCTTCCCGGCGTCCCCGGGGTTGGGCCCAAGACTGCCGCAAAGTGGCTGACCAGCTTCGGCTCGTTGGACGAGTTGGTCGCGCGGGTTGACGAGGTCCGCGGCAAGGCGGGTGAGTCACTGCGGGAGCACCTGTCGGGCGTGCTGCGTAACTATGAGCTCAACCGGCTCATCGACGACATGGCGCTGCCCGTCACCGTCGACGACCTCACCTGGCATGGCGCTGACCGACAGGCGATGCATCTGCTGTTCGACACACTGCAGTTTAAAGTCCTGCGGGAGCGCATTCAGATCGCGTGGCCGGGCATGAAGCCGGCCGACGGCGAGCACCGGGAGCCCACCGAGGCCTCGGTGCTGCCGCCGGTTGTCAATACGGTAGCCAAACCGGGCGAATTGGCGGAGTGGCTGCGCAAGCATGCGGCGCCGGCGGCCCAGGTCGGCGTCGTGTTGGCCGAGGGGCCGTCCGGCAAACCTTCGCTGGAACGGGGGCTTTCGATCGGGGTCGCCTCGGGGCAGGCCGCCTGGTGCGATCCAGTCGCGTTGGATGAAACCGACGAGGCCGCGCTTGCCGCGCTCTTATCGGACCTCGACACCCCCAAGGTGTGTCACGACGCCAAGAGTGCGATCGTGGAGTGCGCGCAGCGCGGGTGGCAGCTTCGAGGCCTCGCCGCCGATACCGCCATGCAGGCCTATGTTGTGCGGCCCGACCAGCGCACCTACGATTTGGCGGACCTGGTGGTGCGGTATCTCTACGCCGAGCTGCCGGACAGTGTTCCCGACGACGGCCAGCTCAGCCTGGACGTGGTCGACTCCACCGCCAGCGCGGATGCGCTCTCCACCCGCGCGGTGGCCGTCGTGAAGCTGGCGGAGGTGCTCGCCCAGCAGGTCACCCAGGTGGGCGCCGATCGCCTGATCGCTGAGGTGGAGCTGCCGCTGGTCGCGCTGTTGGCCAAAATGGAACGTGCCGGAATCTCGGCCGATCAGCCGCACCTGGAGCGGTTACGCAGTCAGTTCGCCGCCGAGGTTCATACGACGGTGGAGCAGGCCCATAAGGAGGTGGGGCGCGAGTTCAACCTGGGCTCGCCCAAGCAGCTGCAGGCCATCCTCTTCGACGAGCTGGGCCTGCCCAAGACCAAGCGCATCAAGACCGGTTACACCACCGATGCGGACGCGCTGGCGGGTCTCTACGCCCAGACCGGCAATCCGCTGCTGGCTCAGTTGCTGCGTCACCGGGACGTGATGAAGCTGAAGACCACGGTGGACGGCCTGCTGAAGACCATCGCCGACGACGGCCGAATCCACACCACCTTCAACCAGTTCGGGGCCGCCACCGGCCGACTATCCTCGACCGAGCCCAATCTGCAGAACATCCCGATCCGCACCGAGGAGGGTCGGCAGATCCGGCATGCCTTCACCATCGGGGGCGGGTTCGAGTCGCTGCTCACTGCCGATTACAGCCAGATCGAGATGCGAATCATGGCGCACCTGTCCGACGATGCCGGGCTGATCGACGCCTTCCACGCGGGGGAGGACCTGCACACGACGGTCGCCTCGCGGGTGTTCAACGTCGCGATGAACGCGGTGGAGCCGGAGATGCGCCGCCGGATCAAGGCCATGTCCTATGGGCTCGCATACGGTCTGTCGGCGTTCGGCCTTTCGCAGCAGCTGGGTATCAGCGTGGAGGAGGCCCGCGCGTTGGGCGAGGAGTACTTCCTGCGGTTCGGCGGGGTGCGGGATTACCTGCAGGGCGTGGTGGAGCAGGCGCGTAAGGACGGCTATACCTCCACCCTCATGGGGCGCCGGCGTTACCTGCCGGACTTGGTCAGTGACAACCGGCAGCGCCGGGAGATGGCCGAGCGCATGGCGTTGAACGCGCCGATTCAGGGCTCGGCGGCTGATGTCATGAAGGTGGCGATGCTCGCGACCGACGCGGCTATCGAGTCCGCAGGCCTTCGCTCGCGGCTGCTGCTGCAGGTGCACGACGAGCTCATCTTCGAGGTCGCTCCCGGCGAGGCCGCGCAGGTCGAGGAGCTTGCCCGCGAGCACATGGCCGGTGCGGCGGAGCTGAAGGTCCCACTCGAGGTCTCGGTAGGGATCGGCCCGGACTGGGACGCCGCCGGGCATTAGGGAGGTAGGTCGTGACGCAGTCCGGCGGCGAAGAGAAGGAACTTGCCGCGCGTTGTCGAGAAATCTGGTTCGACCTGGTTGAGCTGCGGCAACTCTGGCAAACAGAGGGATGGAAACCTCGAATGCATATGAGCTCCGAACGGGCTAAGCCGCTGCTGCTAAATATGGTGGACGCCACGCCCGGCCCCCAGGAGCCCCCACGTGCCTTCATCAAGATGGCCAACACGCTGGTGTTGGCAGACTCGCTATCGCACGTGCACTGCCATTTTGGGGGTAACGAAATAACGCCGGCGGGGGCGGTGGAGCTGCTTCGTCGGGCCAGTGTGAACGAAAGTGCCGGCATGGTGTCGATTTACCCGGCCGACCTACCCGGACCGAAATTTGGCCTAATGATCGGCCTTATCGGACTGCGCCTTCAACTCCCGTCGAAGACAGCGATCTCGGTTAGCAGCGACAAAGCGTTGAGACCAGATTTAACGGCCGTGCTGCCGTTGGTGAACAAGTATTGCCAGGAGTTTGGTTTGTCGAGCCTCACCCAAACCGAGCTACCAGCAGCGATACTGAGCCAACGGATTTCCCCACCTCGGACCGCGCCAGGCCGCGGGACACGGCTCGCAATGCCAGGCGATACCGATTCGAATAACCCGCTGGGGTGGCCAGCCAATTACCCAGGTGAGCATGGACGGGGCCGTCACCGACCTTAAGATTCCTTAGCTTTTGCCCAGTAAGGCTTTACCGGGTGATGGGTGAGGCACGGGCACTGCCCGTGCCTCACCTTTGCGTACGGGTAATTACTTAGCTTCGGTCAGCTTGGCCAGCGTGGTCTTGGCCCGCTCTGCGTAGCCGGCAGCTACGGTCACGTCATAGATGCGGGCGGCGATCTCGCTGCGCGAGGCAAAGTCGCGCTTGCCGCGGGTGAGCGCGTGGTTGATCGCGTAGTACAGGGCGCCGCCCACGGCCCCGACCAGGATTGCCACGCCCAGCACCCCGGTGTCGCCGTCGTTGGCGATGGCGAGGATCAGGCCGAGCAGCAGGCCGAACCAGATGCCGGCCACGCCCCCGGTGAGGGCGGCACGAAACACCGTCACCCGCCCCGTTACCCGCTCCACGAGATGCAGGTCGGATCCCACGATCGCGCTGTGCTGCACGGGGAAGCCCTCATCGGAGAGGAAGTCAACCGCTTTCTGGGCCGCCGCGTAGTTGTCGTAGCTGCCGATTGTCACCGCGGAGGCTTCGGAGCCCACGGGCGAGGTCTCTGCGGTCGGCGAACTCGGAGATTCAGGAGAAGTAGTCATGCCGGACAGCATTCCATGTTCGGGGTCGAGCTGGAAGGATTTCAGCGGTGTGGTCGTCGCGATACCGCCAACCGTGAGCAGCGCTAATGCTGGTGAACGGTGTCTAGCTTAGACCCGGGTTGCGCGGGCGTGGAAAATACCCGGTTGGACCACTTCCGTTCAGACACGGTAGGGTGGTAGGAGCGTAGCGGGTGGTTGTGCCTCGGCAAGGAGTAGGCCCGCCTTCGTCATCGATTCTTCGATCGTGCCAGGCGCTCTGCGGCTGGTGTGGCAGCAGCCGGAATATGTCATGTGCTCGGCCGTGCGGCGAGATCCGCGACGCGATCTCACCCAACAATTCCATGTCCCGTTCGGAGCAATTTCCCATATGACGAGCACAACCGACGCCTCGGTTCTCCCCGACTCGCAGACGGCCACCCCACCGCCGTCCGGGCCCAAGCAAGTAGCGATTAACGACATCGGTACCGCCGAAGATTTTCTCGCCGCGATCGATAAGACCATCAAGTACTTCAACGACGGCGACATCGTCGAGGGAACCATCGTCAAGGTGGACCGCGACGAGGTGTTGCTCGATATCGGTTACAAGACCGAGGGCGTTATCCCTTCTCGCGAACTGTCCATCAAGCACGATGTCGATCCTTCCGACGTTGTCAAGGTCGGCGATGACGTCGAGGCTCTGGTCCTGCAGAAAGAGGACAAAGAGGGTCGGCTGATCCTGTCCAAGAAGCGAGCTCAGTACGAGCGCGCCTGGGGCACCATCGAGAAGCTCAAGGAAGAAGACGGCGTCGTGGTCGGCTCCGTCATCGAGGTCGTCAAGGGCGGGCTCATTCTGGACATCGGTCTACGCGGCTTCCTCCCGGCGTCGCTGGTCGAGATGCGCCGTGTCCGCGACCTCCAGCCTTATGTGGGACGTGAGCTCGAGGCCAAGATCATCGAGCTGGACAAGAACCGCAACAATGTGGTCCTGTCCCGCCGGCAATGGTTGGAGCAGACTCAGTCCGAGGTTCGCAGCGAGTTTCTGCACAAGCTCGCCAAGAGCCAGGTCCGTAAGGGTGTCGTCTCCAGCATCGTCAACTTCGGTGCATTCGTCGACCTCGGCGGCGTCGACGGTCTGGTACACGTCTCCGAGCTGTCCTGGAAGCACATCGACCACCCCTCCGAGGTTGTCGAGGTCGGCCAGGAGGTCGAGGTCGAGGTGCTCGACGTGGACCTGGACCGCGAGCGGGTTTCGCTGTCGCTGAAGGCCACGCAGGAAGACCCATGGCGCCAGTTCGCCCGGGTTCACCAGATCGGTCACATCGTGCCCGGCAAGGTCACCAAGCTGGTTCCGTTCGGTGTGTTCGTGCGGGTCGGTGAGGGCATCGAGGGTTTGGTACACATCTCCGAGCTCGCCGGTCGCCACGTGGAGATCCCCGAGCAGGTCGTACAGGTCGGCGACGACGTCATGGTCAAGGTCATCGACATCGACCTGGAGCGTCGCCGCATCTCGCTGTCGCTCAAGCAGGCCAACGAGGGCGGCGAGACCGACGAGGTGAACTTCGACCCGTCGGCCTATGGCATGGATGCCCAGTACGACGAGTCGGGCAACTACATCTACCCCGAGGGCTTCGATCCGGAGACGGGCGACTGGCAGGAGGGCTACGACTCGCAGCGTGAAGAGTGGGAGCGTCAGTACGCTCAGGCTCAGGAGCGCTACGAGGCCCACAAGAAGCAGATCGAGCATGCCAAGGTGGCCGACGCCGAGGCCGCGAAGACCGAGGGGGCCGACTCGTCTTACTCCTCCGCCTCCACCGCCGACGCGCCCGTAGAGCAGGAGAGTGCCGGAACCCTGGCCAGCGACGAGGCTTTGGCCGCGTTGCGCGAGAAGCTCGCCGGTGGACGCGACTAGTCGCAGCTACCTAGCTTCAGGCGACAGGGCCCCCGAACTGCCGGTTCGGGGGCCCTGTGCTGTGCTAAAGATGCGGAATGGGGGAGTTTAAAAGGCGCAAGATTGAACGGCTACCCGCACGCGCCTGGCTCTGCCAAGCGAATCCCGGCTTCGTTCGGCGACTCCCGGCCGGTGAACGCGGTCGTTGCGGTGGCGGCGCCGCGACGGGACCGGGCGCCGGCGCTGAGTAAATCGCCACGTACGCTGTAGCTATGTCCACGTCCTCACCCCGCGTCGCGCTGCTCACTTTGGGCTGCGCCCGCAACGAAGTCGATTCCGAAGAGCTCGCCGGACGGCTGGACACCGACGACTGGCAGCTCGTCGACGACGCCGACAACGCAGACGTGGTGGTGGTCAATACCTGCGGCTTTGTGGAACAGGCCAAGCAGGAGTCGATCGACACCCTGCTCGCCGCGGCGGACTCCGGCGCCAAGGTAGTGGCGGTCGGCTGCCTGGCCCAGCGATACGGCAAGGACCTGGCCGACTCGCTACCCGAGGCCGACGCCGTTCTCAGCTTCGACGACTACGCCGACATCTCACGGCGCCTGGAATCCGTGCTGGCCGGTGAGGTACATCCCGCCCACACCCCCGGCGACCGGCGCAAGCTGCTGCCGCTGAGCCCGGCGCAGCGGGACGCCAACGCGGTATCGTTGCCCGGCCACGGCGCGGCGCAGGCCTCTAGCCCGACAGACCTGCCCGCGGGGGTTGCTCCGGCGTCCGGGCCGCGGGTGCTGCGGCGCCGACTCGGTCAGGGACCCTTCGCCCCGCTCAAGCTCGCCAGCGGCTGCGACCGCCGGTGCACCTTCTGCGCTATCCCGTCCTTCCGCGGCGCGTTCATCTCGCGCCCGGCCGCCGACGTGCTCTCCGAGGCGGCCTGGCTGACCGATCAGCATGTGCGCGAGCTCGTGCTGGTCAGCGAGAACTCCACCTCCTACGGCAAAGACCTGGGCGACCCGCGGCTGCTTGAGCAGTTGCTCGGTGAGCTGGCTAAGGTGCCCGGTGCGCTCCGGTCGCGGGTCTCCTACCTGCAGCCGGCCGAGATGCGTCCCTCGCTGGTCAGCACCATCGCCACGACGCCCGGGATCGCCCCCTACTTCGATCTGTCGTTCCAGCACGCCAGCCCGACGGTGCTACGCCGGATGCGGCGGTTCGGCGGCACCGAGCCCTTCCTGGAGCTGCTCGGCAGTATCCGGAAACTCGCCCCCACGGCCGGCGCCCGGTCCAACTTCATTGTCGGCTTCCCCGGCGAGACCGAGGCCGACGTCGCCGAGCTGGAGCGCTTCCTTTCCGAGGCGCGGCTGGACGCGGTCGGCGTCTTCGCTTACTCCGACGAGGACGGCACGGAGGCCGCCGACTTCGACGACAAGATCCCGGCTGAGGAAGTCGCGGCGCGATACGACCGCGTAAGCCGGCTCGCCGAGGAACTCACCTCCGTCCGGGCGGAGGAACGCGTCGGGGAGACCGTCGAGGTCATCATCGACCAGGGTGAAGACGACGAGGTCGTGCAGGGTTACGCGGCGCATCAGGCGCCGGAAGTCGACGGAGCCACCATCATCGACGGCGGCCCCGATCTGGAGCCGGGCGATGTGATCACCGCGACGGTCGTCGACAGCTACGGCGTGGACCTGATCGCCAGGTACTCCCGCCATGTGCGCTCCAACTGATGACGGCCGGTGTCGGTGACGCCCTTGAGCCATCGCCCTGGAACCTCGCTAACGCCTTAACCGTGTTTCGGCTGGTCCTGGTGCCATGCTTTGCTGTCTTTTTGTGGCTGTCGGAGGGAAACGCGGCGAGCTGGCTCGTGGCCGCCGCCGGCGTATTCGTCGCCGGGATCGTTACCGACTATTACGACGGGGCGTTGGCGCGCTCCCGCGGCACCGTCACCTCCTTCGGAAAACTCGCCGATCCGATAGCCGATAAGGCGCTCACCGGCACCGCCCTGGTGGGGCTGTGCCTGCTCAACCTCCTGTCCTGGCCGGTCGCGGTGATTATCGTGATTCGCGAAGTCGGGGTCACGGCCTTGCGGTTTGTCGTGATTCGGCGCGGCATCATCGCCGCCAGCTGGGGCGGCAAGGCCAAAACCGCGTTGCAGATGCTCGCCATTGCGTGGTACCTGTGGCCGTGGCAGGCGATGGCATCCTGGCTGCACGACACCGTCGGTTTCGGGTCCAGCCTGCACGTGCTATCCGATATTGGTCCGCCCCTCATGGCGCTTGCCGTGGCGGTCACGGTGATCACTGGTCTGGACTATGTTCGCCAAGCGTGGAAGATGCGGCAATAGGTATCGCATACCGCTCCTAATACCCTTGCCGTTAGGGTTCACGGGGTACGGTGGGGGTAGACGAAGGGAGTCGAAGCGATGCTGCTGCGAGAGGTACTCGGTGCCACTTTGCGTGCTCGACGTCTAGACCAGCGCCGTACACTGCGTGAGATATCCGCGGCCTCGACAGTGAGCCTGGGGTATCTGTCGGAGATAGAACGAGGCCAGAAAGAAGCCTCCTCGGAGCTACTCGCCGCCGTCTGCGATGCACTCGACCTTCCTCTTGCCGACCTCTTGCGTGATATCAGCGATCAGCTCGACAGTCGCTCGCTCGCCACCGTCACGGCCATGCCCGCGTCTCGCATCGGCGCCGTGCGCGGCATGGCCCCCCGCGCCCATGCCGCCTAAGGCGGTTTCTTCTAGGCGAGCGCGACGCGCGGCACCAGGAGCGAGGCAGGACAAAAAGCTCGCCGTGCCGCATGTCCCCGACTCCGCTCGGCCGGTTGGACATCGCATCGGCGCACACATCGCCTCCCATCGACATCGGTACATCTCCCGGCGGCTCCTCGTGGTTCTGGCCGTCATCGTCCTACTCGTTCCCGCCGGCGTGCTTGCAGCTCGTTCGCTGGCGATCTCGCTGCTGTCCGACGGCCCCGACAGCGAAAACAACCAATTTTCCGGCGCCGCCGCACACAAAAAGATCGCGAGCTCCGTCGTAGACGCCAATCCGTTCCAGGGCACGCCGGCCGACAAGTTCGCCTCCGGTGAGGCAGGGATTGTCGTGCCGGCGGTTAAGCAACAGGGCGGCTGGAGCGCCGACGCCGTCGCCGATGGGTTGAACAAAACCAAAGCCGCGCTCACATCGGCACGACTGGATAACGCCATGCTGTTCCAGGGGCAGACCCAGCCGTACCTCGACCAACTTTCCGAATCGAGCCGGGACTTCGTGGGCAAACAGCTGACAACCCCCAGTGCGCTCGCCTACGTCACCCGGCTGGCGCCGGGATACACACTGCGGGCCTCGGTGAGGGTGCGTGGCGCGATGAACGTCACCGTGGGAGATGCCGGTCAGCTCGTCGTGTCCGCCAACTACGTCTGGGTGTATCCGCTGCGCGCGCCGAATGCCACAAAGGTATTCGGGCTGGCGGGATCTCAGCTCGTAGTGCTGCACACGGTAGAACGATACGAGTTCTACCCGGAGAAGGGCTATGCGGCCCAAAACCGGGGGTTGCGTCCCGGTGACGGTGAGCAGCGCGCATACAATGCCGACTGCAGTATTGCAACCGATGGCAAGCTGGCTCTACCGCCGAATCGCAATCGAAAGCCCGATGCGCCCGTCAAGTTGGCATACGATCGCAACGCCTCGAAAAACGCCGCGCCGGGCGGCTGTGGTAAACGGGAGTAAACGTGTTCCGCGGCCGAACGATGCCCAGGGTTCTCGGTGTGGTCGCGTTGGCGCTCGGCATGATGATGTCACTGACTGGCTGCTTCCGCTATCACGTAGAAGCCGAGATCCATCGCGACGACACCATAAGCGGTTCGTTCGTGCTCGCGTTCGAGACTTCCTTCATCAGTGCCGTCTATGGCGACGAGGGACGCTTTCTCACAGACATCAAGCAGCAGTTCGCGAAGGCTAAAAAGCCCAGTGACTCGGGCTTGCTGATTCCCCCGCGACCCCGGGGAGGAAGGTCCAAACTCAACGTCTATCGCGCCAAGGGGCTGCTGGGTTACAAACAGACTTTCAGCAACATCCCGTTCTCCGAACTCGAGCAGCAGTTCTTTCGGATCCGCCATGTGAATAAGCGGTTCATCGTGGACATTAACGCCGCGGTGCTCGATTCGGGAGTCCTGGAGCGGGCAATCACCGAGCAGGCCCAGCAGGCGACCGCTCAGCTCGGCAGTCAGCCGACCGGTGATCAACCGGACGGCGACGCGGCCAACAAGGAGTTCGAGGACAAACTGCGGCAGCAGGGTATCGATCCCGACACGGCATTCGATCCCGATAACCTCGACGTTCGGATACGGCTCAGCTTTCCCGGTGGCATCATTTCCTCCGACGGCGACTCTCACGGCCGATCCACGCAGTGGCAACTCAAGCTGGACAGTGGCCGGAGCCTCCACGCTTCGGCGTGGGACGCCCCGAGGCATAAGTCCTGGTTGCTAGAGATTTTCTTTGGACTGTGTGCCGTCGGACTAGCCGCCATGGTATTCCAGTTCCTCAGATATCTGGTGCGCAAGCGGGGCTCTCACGTGAAACTCGCGCCGGAACCGGAACATCATTCCCTGGGCTTCGCCGGTCTTCCCACCCTCGGTGGTGACGTCGAGGACGCGCCCAGCCAGCCGGAGGACCCCCCTTCGTCGTAACAGTCAATCGAACCGGCGTGGTGCAATCATCGAACTGGCGTTCGACTATAGTGTGGCCGGTGTGTTCGCGACGGGTATCCAGATGAGGCTTCATTGTGCACAGCGCCGTTGCAGCTGGCCCGTATGTCACACCCACGGGCTAGCGTCATCCGGGATAGCTCAACAACTATCCTCCATAACACCTGCGACGTATGAAGGCGGCAATCATGCCCATGCCAGACCGCGATAAGGCGCTCGAAGTTGCGCTAGCCCAGATCGACAAGCAGTACGGCAAGGGCTCCATCATGCGGTTGGGGGACGACACTCGCCCGCCCGTGGCGGTTATCCCCACCGGCTCCATCGCGCTGGACGTCGCGCTCGGTATCGGCGGCCTTCCCCGCGGCCGCGTGGTGGAGGTATTCGGTCCGGAGTCGTCCGGTAAGACCACGGTCGCGCTGCACGCGGCCGCCAGCGCACAGGCGGCGGGCGGCATCGTGGCGTTCATCGATGCCGAGCATGCGCTCGACCCCGAGTACGCCAAGGGGCTGGGTGTCGACACTGACGCTCTGCTGGTCTCACAGCCGGACACTGGGGAGCAGGCCCTGGAGATCGCCGACATGCTGATTCGGTCCGGTGCGCTGGACCTAGTCGTCATCGACTCCGTCGCCGCGCTCGTTCCGCGTGCCGAGATCGAGGGCGAGATGGGCGACAGTCACGTCGGTCTCCAGGCCCGGCTCATGAGCCAGGCGCTGCGGAAGATCGCCGGAGCCCTCAACAACGCTGGCACCACCGCGATCTTCATCAACCAGCTTCGCGAAAAAATAGGTGTCATGTTTGGAAGCCCTGAAACGACCACGGGCGGCCGGGCGCTCAAGTTCTATGCCTCCGTGCGGCTGGACGTTCGCCGTATCGAGACTCTCAAGGACGGCGTCAACGCGGTGGGTAACCGCACCAGGGTCAAGGTCGTCAAGAACAAGATGGCCCCGCCGTTCAAGCAGGCCGAGTTCGACATCATCTACGGCCAGGGCATCAGCCGCGAGGGATCGCTGATCGACGTCGGCGTCGAGCAGGGCTTCATCCGCAAGTCCGGCGCTTGGTACACCTACGAGGGTGACCAGCTCGGGCAGGGCAAGGAGAATGCCCGTAGCTTCCTTCGGGACAACCCGGATCTTGCCAACGAGGTCGAGAAGAGGATCAAAGAAAAGCTCGGCATAGAGGTCACCGCCGCAGCCGCGGGCGTGCCGGAAACACCGGCCGAGTTTTAGGGCCATGGGCCTGGAAATCTCTAGCGGTGGCTAGCCATGACTGAGAGCTCCGATCCCGAAGCGGTGGCGAGGCTGATCTGCCTACAGCAGCTGGAACGCAAGTCCCGCACACGGGCCGAGCTGGCGGAAACCCTGCGGCGTCGGGAGGTTCCGGATGCCGCAGCGAAGACGGTGCTGGATCGCTTCACCGAGGTGGGTCTCATCGACGACGCGGCCTATGCGCAGCAGTGGGTGGAGCAGCGGCATCGTAGCCACGGCTCCACCCGGCGGGCGCTTGCCGGCGAGTTGCGCCGCAAAGGCGTGAACCCGGACACGATCGCTGAGGCGACTAGTCAGCTCGACGATCAGGCCGAGGAACGGGCTGCCAGGGGTTTGGTCGCCCGCAAGCTGCGCAGCCTGCAGCGCTACGACGACGCCACCCGCACCCGCCGGCTGGTCGGCATGCTGGCGCGTAAGGGCTACTCGGCCAGCCTCGCCTACCGCGTGGTCAGTCAAGAACTAGGGGGCGACGGAGTCGCCGACGGCTGAGCGGTCCGTCGCATCCCAGCGTCAGCTACGCGGCTCGATTGCCTTTGGATCTCGCCTGAAGGGAAGCTCCTTAAAGCCGGGTGATAGTAGGGCAGACGCGAGAATCTAGACTGGGACCGATGAGTACCGCAGATGTGACCGACCGGCCGCGCACCTATCAGGTGCGGACATACGGCTGCCAGATGAACGTGCACGATTCACAGCGCCTGTCCGGCCTGCTCGAATCGGTGGGGTATCGGCAGGCCGAGGACGACGAGCCGGACCTGGTGGTGTTCAACACCTGCGCGGTGCGCGAGAATGCCGACAACAAGCTGTACGGCAACCTGAGCCACCTTGCGCCGTTGAAGAAAAAACGCCCAGGGATGCAGATCGCCGTGGGTGGCTGTCTGGCGCAGAAGGACCGCGGCGAGATCGTGCGCAAGGCGCCCTACGTCGATGTGGTGTTCGGCACGCACAATATCGGTGCGCTACCCGTATTGCTAGAGCGGGCCCGCCATAACGAGCAGGCGCAGGTGGAGATCGCCGAGGCGCTAGAGACCTTCCCCTCCACACTTCCGGGCCGCCGCGATGCCCATGCCAGCGCGTGGGTCTCCATCTCGGTCGGCTGCAACAACACCTGTACGTTCTGCATCGTCCCGTCGCTGCGCGGAAAGGAAAAGGATCGCCGGCCGGGGGATGTGCTCGCTGAGGTTGAGGCGCTAGTCGCCGACGGCGTATCCGAGGTGACGCTGTTGGGACAGAACGTCAACTCCTACGGGGCCGAGTTCGGCGACCGGACCGCCTTCTCAAGCCTGCTGCGCGCCTGTGGCGCCATCGACGGCGTGGAGCGGGTGCGGTTCACCTCGCCCCACCCGCGCGACTTCACCGACGATGTCATCGTGGCCATGGCCGAGACGCCTGCCGTCTGCCCGCAGCTGCACATGCCGCTGCAATCCGGCTCCGACACGATGCTGAAGGCGATGCGACGTTCCTACCGCAGCACCAAATACTTGGCGATACTCGACAGTGTCCGCGAGGCCATGCCGCACGCCGCGATCACGACAGACATCATCGTCGGTTTCCCGGGGGAGACCGAGGAGGACTTCGAGCAGACGCTCGGTGTGGTGCGGCGGGCCCGATTCGCCAGCGCCTTCACCTTCCAGTACTCCCAGCGCCCCGGCACGCCGGCGGCGGCCATGCCGAATCAGGTGCCCAAGGCGGTAGTTCAGCAGCGTTACGAGCGGCTGGTTGAGCTGCAGGAACAGATCTCGTGGGATCAGAACAAGCAGCTTGTTGGGACAACGGTCGAGGTGCTGGTGTCGGCCGGCGAGGGGCGCAAGGACGACAGCTATGCCGCGCAGGGAAGCCGACGCATTTCCGGCCGGGCCCGCGACGGCAGGCTGGCGCACATTGCCGAGGTCTCGGAGGAGACCAGCCGGGTGCGCCCGGGGGATGTGGTCGAAGCCGCCGTCTCCTATGCCGCCCCGTATTACCTGGTTGCCGAGGGTGGGCTGCTCAGCCACCGCCGCACCCGGGCGGGAGACGCCTGGGAAGCCGGTGCGGTGCCGCGTTCGGCGCCCGGCACCGCACCGGTGATCCTCCCAATGCCCGGCCTCGGCAAGCCCACTACCCGGGCCGCGGAACTCACCGGTTGCCCTAGCTGTTAAGCGGCCCGCTTGCCCTTGCCGCCCATAATTCTGGCCGTTGCCCATACCGCGATGACGGCCAAGATGACCTGGATCAAATGCCGGATCCAGTCGATTCCGTTGGTATTGCCGACGCCGAGCCAGTCGGCTATCGCGCCGCCGACGAACGCCGCGATAATGCCGGCACCGATGGTTGCCCACCAGGGGATGTCCTGTTTGCCTTTGAGTAGTAGCCGCCCGAGAATTCCCAGCACGGTACCGACGATAAGCGCACCGATGATGACACCCAGCATTTGGTCCCTCCCTAAGTGATGGCTTCTAAGCCTGGGAGCGACCCTATACCCGTCCTGCGGGCTTTACTCGTTTGTGAGCGGTTATGAGGCGGATTTTCCCGCCTGTTCGGCGAGCTGCAACACGCGCTGTTTGCCGGCGAGCGACCGCTCCGCCTCGGCGAGCGCGGCCTCGTCGCCGCCGGCCCGGGCGCGTTCCATCTGGCGAGTGGCGCGTTCCACTTGCTCCCGCATCTGGTTCAGCAGCGGATTATTCTGTTTGGCGTGCTCGCGTTGCTGATCGCGCACGACCTGCTGTGCCGCACGCCGGCGCTTACGATCTTCGTCGGCCGTGCTGAATGCTTCCGAGCGCTGAGTGAAGAAGGCGTCCTGTGCCCCGCGGAACCGAGTCCACAGTCGGTCCTCAGCCTCCTTGGCCAGCCGGGGGAGACCCTTCCATTCGGCCATCAGCTGCTTGAGCGTGGCAGCTGTGTCCTGCCATTCGGTGGAGGCGGCGAGCGCCTCGGCCTCGGTGGTGAGCTCTTCCTTACGCTGTGCCGCGGCCTTACGCGCCGCGTCGAGCCCGGCGAAGTGGGTGCCACGGCGCTTGTTGAACTCGTCTCTCGCGGCCGCAAATCGCTTCCACAGTGCCTTGTCGGTGCCCCGATCCGTGGTGGGGGAATCCTTCCAGCGCTGCAAGAGCTGAACGAATTCGTCGCCGGTTGCTTTCCAGCGAGTGCTGTCGGCTAGCCCCTCGGCGTGCGCGACGATCTCTTCCTTACGGGCAACGGCCTCCATGCGTGCCGTCTTCTTGGCCGCGGTGGCCGCCTCGGCCGCCTCCCGTGCCCGCTCGATGATGACCGTGAGCTTGGCGTCCAGGACCGCCAGGTCACCGATCACCGACGCATCGGAAAGCGACTTTTGCAGCCGCAGCGCCTGTTCGAGGGTGTGCTGCGGAGTAGCCGCCTTGCTCTGCAACCTAGTTGCGAGCAGCGTTACATCCGTTTCGATGTCGTCGTAGCGTCGGACAAAATGCGCCAGCCCTTCTTCGGGGCTGCCGGCCTGCCACGAGCCGACTACTCGCTCGCCGTCTGGCGTTATCAGATAGACGGTGCCGTCGGGATCGACGCGACCATACCGATTGCTCGCTGCGCCGTGTGGGCTCATTACAAGCGTCCTTGATAGGGGTCATGCGGTAGAGGACACCCTGACTGTTGGTGTCCTCTACCGCATTGTCTCAGTTACCGTAACCTCTTGAACACTCGCACTAACTAGTTACCTAGTGGATGCTAGGTATGGGTTTGGCAACCGGGTCCTCACCCGTCATGTGGTGTTCGGCGCGGGCGGCCGCTAGGTCTGCCATTACTGCCGTTGCCCGCCGAGATTTCCGTAGTAGTACCGCGGCGAGGACTCCCGCAGCGATGTACGCGGCGTCGCCTGCGGCCTTGGCAGGAAACAGCTGACACCGCCCCACATTTAGAGTATTTAGAACCTTCACTCCGGGAGTTGGGAGTCCTTTTCCATGGCGGTCCCGGCCGCGCGGGCGGCGCCCGCCACCGCGGCGGCCACGGCCGGCGCGACATGGGTGTCGAAGACGCTCGGCACGATCACGCTGGGGTTGAGTCGCTCCAACCCGACCGCGTCCGCGATCGCCACCGCTGCGGCGAGTCCCATCTCGTCGGAGTAGGCGCTCGCCCCGGCGTCGAGCATCCCGCGGAAGACGCCCGGAAACGCCAAAACGTTGTTGATCTGGTTGGGCTCGTCCGAGCGGCCGGTGGCTACCACGGCCGCGTGCTGTCGAGCCTGCTGCGGCTCGATCTCCGGATCCGGATTTGCCAGCGCGAACACAATGGGATCCTTCGCCATGGCTGCGATATCGTCCCCGACCAGCAGGTTCGGCGCGCTCACCCCGATGAATACGTCCGCCCCGCGCAGCGCACCAACCAAGTTTCCGGAGTACCCATTGGCATTGGTCTTGGCGGCGAGCTCCTGCATCGCCGGATTGAGCCCGGTGATCTGAGAATGCAGCGCGCCTACGCGGTCGCAGGCGACCACATCGCCGACACCCTGCGCGAGCAGCAGATTGATGATCGCGGTCCCGGCGGCGCCGGCACCCGACAGCACGACCCGGACGTCGGGCAGCTTCTTGCCGACTACCCGCAGCGCGTTGGTCAGCGCCGCGAGCACCACGATCGCCGTGCCGTGTTGGTCGTCGTGGAACACCGGAATGTCCAGCGCCTCACGCAGCCGGCGCTCGATCTCGAAACAACGGGGCGCCGCAATGTCCTCAAGGTTGATTCCACCGTAAGCGGGGGCTAAGGCCCGAACGATGGAGACGATCTCGTCGCTGTCCTGCGTGTCGAGCACGACCGGCCAGGCGTCGACGCCGGCGAACCGCTTGAACAGCGCGGCCTTGCCCTCCATGACGGGAAGCGCGGCCGCCGGACCGATGTTGCCCAGCCCCAGCACCGCCGAGCCGTCGCTGACCACGGCGACGGTGTTGCGTTTGATGGTGAGCCGGCGGGCGTCCTCGGGGTTCTCGGCGATCGCCAGGCAGACCCGGGCCACGCCGGGGGTATAGGCGCGCGAGAGTTCGTCGCGGGTTCGCAGCGCGACCTTCGACGTCACCTCTATCTTTCCGCCGAGATGCAGGAGGAAGGTGCGGTCGCTGACCTTGCGAACGCTGACGCCCTCCAGTGCCGCAAGCGTCTCCGTGATGCGGTCGGCGTGTCCCCCGTCTGCGGTGTCGCAGGTGAGATCCACGACCACGCGCTCGTGATCGGAGTCCACCACGTCCAGCGCGGTGATGACCGCGCCCGCCTCGCCGACGGCCGTGGTAAGTCGGCCGATCGCGGATGCCTCGGCGGGAAGCGAGACTCGTACGGTGATGGAGAAACCGGCGCTGGGCATGCGGCCTGGCACAGTGACGCTACTTTCGTTGTCGGCGACATGATTTGCCGGCGTCCGCCCGTTGCGGAACGGAACGCCATGCGCTGTGGCACCATAGAGAGGTATGGCCACAACAGATGCACATGACGATACTCCCGCCGCCGCGATACCCTTTCAGGTAGATGCCGAGCGGGCCGATGTCGCAGATAGGCATGCGCTTCGCCGAGTCATCGGCCTGTCCACGGAACTCGACGATGTCACCGAGGTCGAGTATCGACAACTTCGCCTCGAGCGGGTAGTTCTCGTTGGGGTATGGACGTCCGGCAGCGCGGCAGACGCCGAATGCTCGCTGCAGGAGCTGGCTGCGCTGGCGGAGACGGCCGGTGCCAAGGTCTGCGAGGGCCTCGTGCAGCGCAGGGACAAACCGGATCCGGCCACCTACATCGGATCGGGCAAGGCCATTGAGCTCAAGGACGTGGTGCTCGCCTGCGGCGCAGATACGGTCATCTGCGACGGTGAGCTATCTCCCGGACAGTTGATCTCGCTGGAAGACGTGGTCAAGGTCAAGGTCATCGACCGCACGGCGGTCATCCTCGACATCTTCGCCCAGCACGCCCGCAGCCGGGCCGGCAAGGCCCAGGTTGAACTCGCGCAGCTGAGGTATTTGCTGCCGCGGCTGCGGGGCTGGGGTCAGGCGTTGTCCCGCACCGGTGCCGGTATCGGCACCCGAGGCGCCGGCGAGACCAAGCTGGAGACCGACCGGCGCCGAATCCGGGCCCGCATCTCCAAGCTGCGCCGCGAGGCGGAAGCAATGTCGTCGATCCGCCGGACCCAGCGGCAGTCGCGCAGCCGGTCGTCGATGCCCGCCGTGGCGATAGCCGGCTACACCAACGCCGGTAAGTCCAGCCTGCTCAATCGCCTCACCGGCGCCGACGTTCTGGTGCAGGATGCGCTGTTTGCCACCCTGGATCCGACCGTTCGCCGGGCTTCAGCGCAGGGCCGCGAGTACACGCTCGCCGACACGGTTGGGTTCGTCCGCCACCTGCCGCATCAGCTGGTCGACGCCTTTGCCTCCACGCTGGAGGAGGTCACCGATTCCGATGTGATCATGCACGTTGTCGACGCCAGCGACCCCGACCCGACGGGTCAGCTCGCAACGGTCCGCGCCGTGCTCGCCGACGTGGGCGCCGCGCAGGTTTCCGAACTCGTGGTGGTCAACAAGATCGACGCCGCCGACGAGCCGACCCTGACCGCGCTGCGCAGCTCCCTGGCCGCCGCGATCTATGTGTCGGCCAAAACCGGGGAGGGTATCGATGAGCTGCAACAAGCGATAGCCGCGGCGCTTCCCCATCCCGTGACCGAGGTCGATGTGTGCGTGCCGTTCGACCGGGGTGATGTCCTCTCGCGTGTCTATCGCGACGGCGAGGTGCTGACCGTCCGCCACGACGAGGCCGGAACCACCCTGCGGGCCCGGGTGTCGCCGGAACTGGCGGGAGTGCTGCGTTCGGTGGCCGTCGCCTGACTTGACTGTCCTCTTTGGTATTAAATCGTCGAAACGGACCTTGACGGCCCAGGCTGGGTAGCCTCGGGCACATGCTCAAAAAATCTTCGGTTGCGTTGCTGGTGGTGCTGCTCGTGATCGTCGGCTCCAGGTCCGCGTCGGCGGCCGACAGTACCAGGGAGCCGCAGCCGCATTGGCGGTGTGTTGTCACGGACAAGCGGATTGATAACGCGAGCGGCCTCGTCACCTTCGGCACCGGCTATGCCGTCATCAACGACCGCGGCAGCCACGAATCCGCGATTCGGGCCTATCTGCTCGATGCCAACTGCCAGGTCACGAAGGTGCTCGAATCGCCGGGGAGCCCCAGCGACATCGAAGACCTCGGTCGAACCTCCGACGGCGCCCTGTGGCTCGCCGATATTGGGGACAATGATTCCAACCGGGCCGATGTCACGATCTGGAAGATGCCACCCGATGGTGGAACCGCGAAGCCCTACCGGCTGAGCTATCCGGACGGTCCACACGACGCCGAGGCCCTCATCCTCACCGACAATAAGACCCCGATCATCGTCACGAAGACAAATACCGGAAAGGCCGGAATCTACCTCGCCGCCGCATCGCTCACCGGTCGACCGCGCGAAGCCATTCCGCTGCGCCATGTCGGAACACTCACTGTCAAACCCACGGGTACCCAGGGTGGGGCGCCGGGTGGCAACGTAGCCATAGCGAATGTCCTGGTCACCGGGGGCGCAGTCTCCGCCGACGGCCGCCGGGTGGCGTTGCGTACCTATACGGATGTATACGAGTGGCGGATCCGCCGTGGTGACTCAGCCCGACATATCGCGGCGACCATAAAAAACACATCTCCACAGCGGACGGCGGTGCCGGGGGAGCATCAGGGTGAATCCCTCGCCTACGCCGATCACGACAGCCGCATGTCGACGTTGTCGGAGGGGCTGGACAAACCGCTGCAGGAGTGGACGCTCTTTCGACCTCCGCAGTCCGCTCCCGACCACACCGCCCGCTGGATCGCGGCGAGTGTCGTCGTGGCGTTAGGACTCGCTGCGCTCGCCATTTTGCTGATACGTCGCTTCCGCCGAAATCACGCTTGAACTGGCCTTTTCGAATTACCCCCAGGCGGAAAATGTCCACCGAACCGGCTCTGATCACCCCCGATATGACGAGTTCTGTCACACTAGAGCGCGTGCCCGTACCTTCGGTGATAACGCGAGCGGCGCCCCGGCTGCTGGCAGTGCTGTTGAGCGCTCTACTGCTACTGGTCCTCGCCCCGGGCGCGGCTACTGCCGCCCCCGCTGAGGCCGCTCAACTGTGCACCGCCTCCGATCCGCGGCTCAAGCAGGTCAGCGGCCTGGTAGCCACTCCAAACGGCTACGCGGCGATCAACGACGGTGGGGACGAACTCGTCGTCTATCTGCTCGGCCGAGACTGTGCGGTCACTCGAATTCTCACCTCGCCGCCGGACCCCTTCGACCCGGAGGATCTCTCCCGCACCTCCGACGGAATGCTGTGGGTCGCGGACATTGGGGACAACGAGAAGAAACGTACCTCCGTCGTGGTGTGGCAGGTTAATCCCGCCACCGGCGCCTCGGTGCGTCATCGGCTGACCTACCCCGACGGCGCCCACGACGCTGAGGCCATGGTGATGCCGGCGAACAAGACGCCCATCATCGTCACTAAGGAACCCAGCGGCACGTCAAAGGTGTATGTGGCCAAAGGACCCCTCGAGGGCGACGGGACGGTCATTCCGATGCGTTCCGCGGGCAAGATCACGATCACCTCATCCGGCACAGAAGGGGGACCGGCGAGCACCGGCCCCGCGGCGCAACTCCTGGTCACCGGCGGTGCCCTATCCCCGGACGGCACCAAGGTGGCGCTGCGCACCTACACTGACGCCTACGAATGGGACGTGCCGAACGGCGACGTGCTGTCCGCCTTCTCCTCCGGCCAGCCTCGGCGAATTCCGCTGCCGGGTGAACCCCAGGGTGAATCGATCAGTTACGCCAGCGACGGCACCGGTTTCGTGACCCTCTCGGAGGGCGTCGGTCAGCCGCTGCAGCAATGGGGGACGACGGCCGGAGCAAAGAAACCGTCCGGTTCCGGCAAGGGTGGCGGCAGTATCCTGCCGGATCTCAACCTCGCTAACCTCATGGGCGGCATCTATGTCATAGGGTTCGTCGGGTTGGCGCTGTTGATCGCCGGCATCGTGGGCATCAAACGGTTTCGCCGGCAGCAGGCGGCTCGTGCGGCTGCTGACGATTTCGCTGATGAGCCGGACGACTACGACGAGGACGACGACTACCTTCCGGAGTACGACGATCGTCACGCCGCCACGGATAGTTCGTTGTCATATCCGCCGCCGCCCGCTGCGCCGGAGGATTCCGCCAAACGAGGCACAACCTACGGTTCTCCCGCTCCGGCGGCCGCACCGCCGCGCGGGTCCGGCACCGTCTATGGCGGCACACCGCGGGTCGACGCACCGCGCGGCACCGTATACGGCGGCGGGACTACCTCGGACCCCGACGTACGCGACGATCCGCCCCGCCGCTCCGGGACTGTCTATGGCGGCGGCCCCAGCTAGTACGCGCTTGTGAGTTGGCCCCTGCCGGCGTTCTCGTCGCCTCGTGTACCCATTCCGTTGGCGCTCCATTTTCGTACACGGCGGCTCCTGCGGCCTTGGCAGGAACCAACTCACAAGCGCTAGTTTCTATAGCCGCCGAAGGACGCTGACGACCTTTCCTAGGATCGTTGCCTCGTCGGCGGGGATGGGCTCGTAACTGCTGTTGCGGGGGAGTAGCCAGGCGTGACCGTCCCTGCGCTGGAACACCTTTACGGTGGCTTCGCCGTCGATCATCCCCGCCACGATCTCGCCGTTGTTTACTTCCGGCTGCTGCCGGACGACGACCCAGTCGCCGTCGCAGATTGCGGCCTCGACCATAGAATCCCCAACTACCTTGAGCGAGAACAGCTCGCCCTCGCCGACGAGTTCCTTAGGGAGTGGGAATATCTCCTCGGTGTTTTGCTCGGCCAAGATCGGCCCGCCGGCGGCGATTCGGCCAACCATCGGCACGTATGTGGGGCGTGGCATGAGTGGTATGACGTTGTCGCCGATGAATTCGGATCGAGCCGGCCCACCCTCCGGCCGAACATCCACGGCGCGGGGACGATTGGGATCTCGCCGGAGGGCGCCCTTCTTCTGAAGGGCCTGCAGCTGATAGGCCACGCTCGACGGCGAGGTGAGCCCCACTGCCTCCCCGATCTCCCGCACGCTCGGTGGGTATCCGCGGCTGTGCACCGACTCGCGGATGACCTCCAGAATGCGCCGTTGGCGGGCACTGAGCCGCACAGCATCGGCGGGCAGCTCCGTAACGGGGCTCACCGGTGGCGTACTCGAGATGCGGGCCACGGAGGGGCTCCTTCCACAGTGGATCGATGGTGTCTACGGCAGTTTAACGCCGGACACGGACAGTAAAGCAAACATATGTACGAAAAATTTTGGCACACGCCGGGCGTCGGCTGGATTTTGTCATACCCAAGGTGTCTACTCCTCGTACGGGTGTTCGATCGAACACATGTCCTACCCCTTGGGAGTTGAGATGCCAGCCACCTACGCCGCCTCCTCTCGGCCTCGGCTGTACCTAGTTCCACCCCTTGAGCAATCCTTGCCTATCCGACAGCGCCGCCGGATCTCGAGCGCGCATCCCGCGGGCCGCGGGATGCCGCAGGTTCGGTTGAGGTCTGCACCTCGAGGTGCCCGGGAGCTGTCGGATCACGGGCTCATACGCGGCGAAGCGGTATCCGCTACATCTACACGACCTGCCGCGGTAGCGTCGCCTCCGGCGCGAGAAACCTTCCATCCTGAGCCGCTGCCTATGGCTCCAGCCAACCGGCGGTCACCGGTTCGGCTTACCCGCCGAGGCCGGATCGTGTTCCGGACATTGATCGTGTTGGCGATAGCCGTCCTCGCACTTGCCGTAGCCGTTCAAACCCAGGCCGCGATTGGGTCAGACGGTTCGGCAGAGCACAGCGTGGTGGTGGCTCCGGGAGAGACCCTGTGGGAAATCGCAGCCGATCATGCCGGCTCAGACGGGGTAAATGCCACAGTGCGAGACATCATCGCCATGAACCACCTGGATGGCACAAGTATCGATACAGGTCAGCGCCTACAGCTCCCGGAATAGCGGACAAAGGCGAAACCCGACGGTATTCAGTGCAACGCCGGCCGGCTTAGCAATCGCTGAACCTAAGGGCCTGACACGCCGACATGCACAGGTCAGGTATGGCAGTACTTTGCGAATCTCCTCCTCTGAGGGGGAGCGCCTCACCTAGTCCTAGTAGGGGTCACAACGCTGTCGGTAACCCGAAGAACTACCACAGTCGGCGGAATCGCCTGGTCGCGTTCTGGACCTTCAAGGCCCCAGAACGAATTATCACACAGAGCGTTATTCAAACTCCGGATGTACCCTGCATCGCTCCAGTCGAGAGGGGTGCAGGTTGGCCGTCATCAAGAGTTTGGAGTAACGCCTGCAGGAGGAGAAGGAGGGCACCATTTAGGAATCTCACTTGGATTTGATCCATCAATAGCGTAAGCCGTTTGGGGCACATAGCCGTAATGTTGATGATAGAAGACTCTGCCCTGCGCAATTCCGTCGACCGTCATCTGGCAATCGATCGTCGCTTTATCATAAACTTGGTGTGATCGATTGGGTCATCGTACGAGTATGGACCGCTGCGAATATCGACATTGCCTTGGGTGAAGTGTATGAGGTAAGAGGTGGTATCGGAATACGCTGGGGCACTCGCCCCAATCAGTGTGCTCATAGCCACAAGTGCTAAAGCACCTATTTTCAACGAGGCGAGATTCCAATTCATATTTCTACCTTCTCGCGGCTCGCATTACGGGAGGTAATTCATGTTACTTTAGCATAACAATCGCCCCCTCTTGCTATGCCGCTTGTGAATAGTTCTTAGGAAACATCCTTAAATATCTTATTCGCCTCGCTGGGCACGACTGGATGGTAGACCGGGGGTCACCCCGCTATACACGATCATGCCGGTGCATGACCACGGTGCGGTCGTGCGTAGGGCAGTGACGATCCGGAAGACTGTGAATTTTCCTTGCGAAAACCTGGTCCAATACCCGACCTAACAGCGAAGATACTTTTTCTATCGATATCGACGGTTTCATCGTCGATATCGGCGCGGGGCTGCTTTCATACGGCTACCGGCAGATGTTGGATCTCATCGATGACGCCGGCCTGACGGATATGGTCGAGCCGGCAGGCGGCCTGCTCGGCATCGTACGCAATGGGCAGGTTCATCGCTTCCAGAACTACCGGGAGCTCCTAGCGGGCGGTCTGCTGGGCGAGCGGTCCCAGATCGCGTTCCGCGAGATGCGCGACGACGCGCACAACTACCATGACCAACTCGATTGAGGCGATCTCAGCGGTGCGGCACCTCTGGATAGCGGCGACATACTCAGCTATGCCCGGCAACGTGTGCCGGCGGAATTGATAAAGCATTTTATTGAACGCTGTGCAACGACATGTGGCTCAGCTCGCCGCGGCACCTGTCTGTTGTGAACCTTCTTTTCTACCTTTCTCGGATGGTCGTAAAAGGGTTCTTCAACTCTCCGGACGGAGTCGATTTCCTGCCAAAGGGACTGGCAAAGACCGTTCCGCTGCGAACAGCTGCCCTGGTCCAAAGCATCGAGCCACGACACGACGGCGTAACCGCCGATGCCGTGCAGTGCCTCTGTGGCGCCGGGTATTTGCGAGAGAACTCCGTGGAGCGGATGATGCGGGATGCCAAGGCGCTACAGATCATGGTCGGGACTAACGAAATCCAGCGATTGGCGATCAGCCGTTATTTGGCCACAGCAGAAACGTCGGGCGAGCCGCCACGCTGCGGCGTTTTCGAGTAATTGTTGGGCGATAGAGCAGGCCTAACTTGGGTACATAGCGAGCGTGAGCATAAAGGAGCGTCCGGAGGCGAGGTTGCGCCCGAAAACTGTCCTCCGGTCTATGGGACCGGGTCTAGTTGCGGGTGCTGCGAACGTCGATCCGACGACGGTGGCAACGATGTCGGTAATAGGAGCTACAACGCTCTACGACCTTTCCTGGCTCACCATCTTGATGGTGCCGGTTCTCGTCATCATCCAAATCATTAGCTCCCACGTTGGGGTGCAAGGTCGTAGCGACCTGCAACATTTCGTCCGGCGAGCTTACGGGCGCCCCTCGCAGTTCCTGTTGCTCGGGTTGGTTCTGGTCGTAACGATCATCACTATTGCCGCGGACCTAGAGGCGGGCGCCGCTGCCGTCGGTCTTCTCTTGCATGCTCCATGGCGGTGGTTCGTCGTACCGCTGGGTCTATTGACGCTTGCCCTTCTCGTATTCGGAACGTACGACGAGGTGGAGAAAGTATTGAAGTACGTGCTGCTGGTGCTACTCACATATGTCGTGGCAGCAGTGCTAGCCAATGCCGAGTGGGGCCAGGTTCTCCATCACAGCATCATGCCCACCATAGGGATGGACAAACACCACCTCGATGGTTCACTCGCCCTGTTGGGCACGACCCTCACGAGCTATGTATACATCTGGCAGACGATTGAGATGGGTGAAGAGGGCCCAAGCCGCGCCCGCCTATGGCTCAAGAAGATTGACGCGGCATTCGGAATGTTCTTCGGAGTCGCGATCTTCTGGTTCATCCTCGTGGCGACCGGAGCCACCCTCGGCGTTCATCATGAACATGTAGAAACGGCTCAAGACGCGGCGCGTGCATTGCGTCCCGTTGCCGGCCGCTTCGCTAGCTACCTGTTCGGGATCGGGCTTCTTGGATCATCGCTTCTCGCGTTGCCCGTGCTCGTAGGAACAGCGGCGTATGTCGTTGGTGCGCAGTTCGACTGGGAGCGGGGGCTGTCGCATCGATTACATGAGGCATCGAAGTTTTATGCGGTAATAGCTGCGTCAATTATCCTCAGCGTTGTCGTTTCCCTGGTGGGTGTCCAACCCATCACCTTGCTCTTCATGGCGTCGATTGCGGCAGGGATCGCGACGCCGGTCAGTCTCGCCTATCTTGTGATTGTCGCGTCGAACAAACAGCTTATGAAGGGACATCCGATCGGTCCTTGGCTGAGATGGACGGGCGCCCTCATCGCGGCTGCGGTTGGCCTTGTCGGTCTCATCTACCTTGCCAGTCAATTCTTCGGTTGATCGCCATCCCGTGCAGAACCGCAGCCAGCCTGCTGAACCCAACCGCGGCCCTGCATAGACTTGTCCCTATGGTTTCCCTATCGGCTGCAAGCGCCCTTTCGACGTGGGTGTTCAACCCCACCGCGGTGGTGGTAGCGGGAGGAGCTGTCGGGGCTTACCTTGTGGGGATTTGTCGGGTACCTGGGTGGTCGTGGTACCGGACGCTGTGTTTTTTACTGGGCGGGGTAGGGAGTTTGCTGTTATTTACCTGCTCATGGGTGGGGGTCTACGCCCATCGATTGTTCTGGGTTTACACGCTGCAGGTAACGGTGCTACTGGTAGTCACCCCCATGCTGCTAGCTCTGGGGCGGCCGGTGACCTTGGCGCGGCAGGCGGTACCGGCTTCTAGCCGATTCTTCGATAGCACAGCGTTCCGGGTGCTCGCGAACCCGTTGATAGGTCCGCTTTTGTTACCCGTCACGTTGGGTCTGGTCTTCTTCACTTCTGTCCTGCCGGTGACCGCGCAATCAAGCGGAGCTTTGCAAGTGTTGCAGGCGATGCTTCTGTTCCTGGGTTTTCTGTTTGCGATTCCGTTGGCCGGTGAAAACGAACATTTGGGATCGTTTTCGCTGGCAGTAGCAATGTTCGTGGGGTCCGTCGAATTGCTTGCCGATGCGGTCCCGGGCATCGTCGTTCGGCTCCGAACCCATCTGCTGGCACCCGGGGTCTTCGATAGCCTCCGCGATCAGCAACACGGCGGTGCGATTTTGTGGTTCTTAGCCGAGGTGATCGATGTACCTTTTCTCGGCTTATTGTTCATTCGATGGATTCGGGCCGACCGAGCCGAGGCGGTCCGTATCGACGCAGAGCTGGACGCGCAGGCCACGTTTGCCGCGGTCGACGGCGAACTTTCGGAGCGGCCTTGGTGGGAGAAGGAAAGCGACTCCGTGATCGGACGACGTCTTTCGGGGTAACTGGTTCCGCTGACTAGGCCTCGGCCAGGCCTCGCGCCAACTCGAGTTGGATTCATTGGGTCAAGACGTCGAGGAGGCCCGGGAACCGCTTGTTGAGGTCGTCGCGGCGCAGTGAGATGCGTCGCAGGGTCCCCTCGGCGCGAGTCCGAGTCACGCCAGCCTCACGGAGTAGGCGCAGGTGATATGAGGTGGTCGAGCACGGAAGGCCAAGCGCGCTCGAAAGCTCCCCACACCCTAGCGTTCGGCCGTCGCTGAGCATCTGGACGATTTCGAGGCGCACCGGATCACCGACAGTACGCATGATCGTTGCTAGATCCAGCGCAGAGACCGGAGGGTGAACGATCTTCTCTCGGGCGCTCATGGCATGTGACATGTTGATATTTTACCTGTTTCCAAACTTATGGAAATTTGGAAGACTCAGACCATGCCAGTTCTCACCCAATCCACAGCCACCTCCACCAATACCCGCCTCGGACGCCGACTGTCACCGGGCGTGGCTTACGTACTAATGGCCAGCGTCATAGGTCTGGCGCTGTTCGCTTCCGGGACACCATCACCGCTTTACAGTACGTATCGGGAACTCTGGGGATTCTCCCCTCTCGTGTTGACGCTCGTATATGCCACATACGCCTTTGGTGTGCTAACCAGCCTCGTCCTCGCAAGTCGGGTTTCCGATGAAGTCGGTCGGCGCCCAGTGCTGCTCACGGCGCTAGGAACCCTCATGGGTGTGTCAGTCATCTTCATGCTGGCCGACTCGGTCATGTGGCTGTTCATCGCCCGCGCTTTGCAGGGACTGGCCACCGGATTAGCGCTTGGCGCGGCTAGTGCAGCACTGCTCGACTTGCACCCACGTCGCGATCCGGCTGGGGTTGGTCTGACCAATGGCGTTGTCAGCGCCGGCGGAATGGGGTTAGGTGTCCTGGTGTCGGCGGCGTTAGTCGAGCTGCTGCCAATGCCACGGGTATTGCCCTACATCGTCCTGTTCGTACTGTTCACGGTTACCTTCGGTGGCACGCTGCTCATGCCTGAACCCGTCACGAATCGCTCCCATTTGAAGCTCACCCCGCAGTGGCCTAATGTGCCTTCAACAACCCGTCGAGCGTTCATGCTCGCGGCACTTGCGGTCATTTCTTCCTGGTCAATCGGTGGGTTGTTCCTCGCAGTCGGGCCGCAGCTTTTCGGAGCCCTGTTTCACACGAACGACCACCTGGTAGCCGGAACCGGCGTCTTTGCCCTGACTGGCGCCGGCGCCGTTGGGCAAATTGTGTTCCGGAGCACGATGCCGTGGGCGGGCGCCGCCGGGGGATCGTTGGCGCTCGCCGTTGGACTGGTGGCGCTCGTCATCGCCGCGGAAGCGGACTCCGGCGCACTGTTCCTCGCCGGCGCGCTCGTTGGCGGTACCGGCTTTGGGGTGGCATTTCTCGGCGCACTGCGTGTCTTATCCGCGGCTATCCCCCAGAGCACCGTGGCGCGGTCATGTCCGCCTTCTACATCGTCGCCTACGCGGCCCTGTCGCTGCCCGTGATCCTCGCCGGTGTGCTGATCACACCGCTGGGCCTGCGTCCGACGTTCGCGATCTTCGGAGCCGCAGCGGCCGTGCTTGGGCTAGTCGTTGCCTTCGACGCATGGCGTGCCCGACCACGACCGTAGTGATTCCTATTAAAGTCGGGGGAAGGCTATGCCGCCAAGCACGGCTCCAGAAATACGCCTGCTGAGGCGGCGGCGAATTCCCTTCCGTGAGCCTCTTTGCCCCATAAGCGATGAGGCACGGCTGATAAAAGGTCACGGCGGCGTGATAGGCGATACCAACTGGTCCATTATCAACTCGCCGCATTCATGAACGCGCGGCAGTCGTAAGACGTCACAGGGTATGGCCCCCGTTCACGGCGAGCCTTTGACCGGTGATGAATCCGGCCCGTTCGGAGGCCAGGAACGCCACCGCCTCGGCCACGTCGGTGGGCATGCCGAAGCGCGTCGACGGCACCTGGGCGACGTACTGGTCCTTGGCGGCCTGCGGAACCCCGGAGTGCCGTCCGGTGGGAATCCACCCGGGCGCGACGAGGTTGACCGTGATGCCGTATGGGGCCAGCTCTCGCGCCCACGATCTGGTTAGGCCAAGCTGGGCTCCCTTGGCCGCCACGTAGGCGCTCGCGCCTGGGACGCCGAGCTCGAATACCTCCGATCCGATGTTAATGATGCAGCCGTACTGGCGGAGCTTCATCGCCGGAATCACCCGCTGAGCAAGCAGGAGCGGGCTTTTGACGAAGAACGTGAGCTGGTCGAGGAGATCCTGCCAACCGAGGTCCTCCAGCGGAATCCTTGGCTGAGGACCGGTCGCGTTAAGCACCACGGCATCCACGGCGCCAAAAGCCTTGACGACCCGATGATGGAGCGCGGTGGCCTCGGCTTCGTCGGTGACATCAGCCTGGAACAGCTCGGCCCGTCCGCCGTCGCTCACGATTTGTGCCTGAACCGCAGCTGCAGCCTCATGGGAGTAAGCAAAGTTTATGGCTACGGCGAACCCATCGCGGGCTAGCGCTCGGGCAATGGCGGCGCCCAGGCCCCGCGACGCACCCGTCACAAGTGCCACCCTGAGCACGGACATGGCGGCAGTGTAGCCGGAACATCCCTGACCTTGCGCCAACAACGTGCAGAATCGAATGGGCTTTGGCGACTTTTCTCGAAGGTAAGATTGGCAGCTTCATGCAGGTGAGCTGTGCCGCAGATACCGGTTTGTTAGCCATCTCGCCCCGTCTTTAGCAGGGCTTAGGTACTATGAGGGGCTGGCAATTGGTTTTATACCATCCCCGATACGCCGCAAGGAGCGACTCGAGCAGATGAAATGCCCCTACTGTCGACACCAAGACTCTCGCGTGGTGGATTCGCGCGAGGCCGAGGAGGGACAGGTCATCCGTCGCAGGCGGTCGTGCGTGAGCTGCGGTCGCCGCTTCACCACGGTAGAAGAAGCGATGCTGTCGGTGGTGAAACGCAGCGGCGTTGTCGAGCCGTTCAGCCGCAGCAAGGTGATATCCGGCGTACGCAAGGCCTGCCAGGGCCGGCCCGTCGATGATGACGCCCTGGCCCTGCTGGCGCAACAGGTAGAGGAAAACGTCCGGGCCACCGGGGTTGCCGAGCTAGGCTCCCACGAGGTAGGTCTAGCTATCTTGGAGCCGTTGCGCGAGCTGGACGAGGTGGCCTACCTGCGATTTGCCAGCGTGTATCGCTCATTCAGCTCGTTGAGCGACTTCGAGACCGAGATTTCCTCGCTCCGTACCCTGCACAGCGAACCCGAGCGGTCACTGTCCTAGCCCGGCGCCTTCACGGCAACCAGGAGTAATCCATGACGTCTCTCCCCGTGCACAGACATGCTCGTTCCCGGCTGTCCGCCGCCACAGCCATATCAGCCTGCGTTGTGCTGACATTCGCCATAGCAGGATGTGGGGACGGAAAGAAGACAGCACACGGTTCGGACAATTCGCCAATTTCCACCTCACGGCGCGCCGCAACGAGCCCGATTCCCACCTTGTCGCGTGCCGTCGCGCCCGCAGCGACCGCCGGCGGCTTGTGTAAGAAGCTCAGCTACGAAGAGATCAAGCGACAGCTGGGGCTGGATTTCAGCATCGCGGCACTGAACAGCTCCAAGGCGGGCGATACTGCGATCGAGACCTGTACCGTTCGCGCCACCGATCGGCCCTTGCCCGACCTCGCGCTCACCTTTGCCCCCGGCAAGCTTGATGCCAAAGCCTTCGACGAACAATTCGAGCCGAAGGGCTCGCAACCCGTCACTGGGCTGGGTAAAGACGCCTACTCCATCGTCCGGGACGCGCAATCGGGGTCAGGACCGGTCTCGGAAGTCGGATGGTTTGACGACAACGGTAGCTACACGCTGGTCGCGACCCAGCCGAGCGGCGCCAGCAAGAAGACCGCGGATGCCGCGGCCGGCCGCCTCGTTGCCCTCGGCAAGAAGCTGAAGTAGCTCAGCCGCCCCGCGCTAGGACGCGGGCTGTGGGACTCTCGATACGAACACCAGGCTCGTCATGCTGTGCGGCAGCCGAACGGCGCCGGTTATTCCCGAAACCACCACATCGTCGTCGTCGTCCTCGCCCGACGCGAGGGTCACCTCCGCCCCCGGAGCCACCCCCGCCTCGTGGAGGCTGCGGAGCAAGTCGGGATGTTTCTGCAACTCCTCGGAGATTCGCCGGACCAGCAGCGGACCGTCGGTGTGGACCGAGACCAGCGGCACGGCGGTTTCCGTCTGGCCCGACGTCTCATCGCTGGGGGCCGCGGAATCAAGTTCGGTGAGGCCCGGGATGACATTGCCGTACGGGGAGACGGACGGCCTGCCGAGCAGCTGATACACCTTGAGTTCGACCTCATCGCTCATCACATGCTCCCAGCGGCACGCCTCGATGTGGGCGATCTCGTATTCCAGACCGATAACGTTTACCAACAGCAGCTCGGCGAGACGGTGTTTACGCATCACCGCCACCGCCCGATGCCGACCCGTCTCGGTCAACTCGAGGTGCCGGTCGCCCTCGACCCGCACCAACGTGTCGCGTTCCATTCGCGCAACGGTCTGGCTCACGGTGGGACCGCTTTGGTGCAGCCGCTCGGCTATTCGGGCGCGAAGCGGTACGACTCCTTCTTCCTCCAGCTCGAGGATGGTCCGCAGGTACATCTCGGTGGTGTCAATTAGGTCGCTCACGCGCGCTCCTTCCACACGTGATGCTACCTGGCGTTAACGCCGATGACGGCGCGCGGATGGGCCGAGTTCGTTGGCAGAATTAACCCGCATACGCCAGGTCGTATAGCTCCTGCCGATCGTCGCTATCCCGCAGCTTGTTCAGCGAGGCCTTCTCGATCTGACGGATGCGTTCCCGGGAGAGACCGAACTCCCCGCCCACTTCCTCGAGCGTGCGCGGTCGGCCGTCCGCCAGCCCGAACCGCAGCCGGACCACCTCGCGCTCCCGACTGTCCAAACCGGCGAGCAATTCGTTGAGCTTGGCGCGCATCAGTCCGTACGACACGTTCTCGGTGTCGGCGAAGAGCGCCTCTGGGTTGGACCCGCCGGAGTCAGCCACGAAGTCACCCAGGGTGCGGACGCCGTCACTGCCCACCACCGCGTCGAGGCTGGCCGGCTCGGAGTCGTATCGCAGCATCTCCGTGACCCGATGCTCCGCAATGTCGGCATGCGCGCCGATCTCCGAGTTGCTGGGCTCACGCCCCAGTTCCATTACGAGCTCCCGTCGCGCGCGGTGCAGTCGGTTGATCTGTTCGACCAGGTGCACGGGGAGCCGGATGCTACGGGACTGCTCGGCGATTGCGCGCGTCATGGCCTGCCTAATCCACCAGGTGGCATAGGTCGAGAACTTGAACCCCTTGGCATAGTCGAACTTCTCGACGGCCCGCATCAGGCCCAGGTTGCCCTCCTGAATTAGGTCTAGCAGCGCCAGGCCGCGTCCCTGGTGTTTCTTGGCCAGCGACACGACTAGCCGGAGATTTGCCTCCAAGAGGTGGGCGCGTGCCGCGCGGCCGTTGGCGGCGATGAGACGGAGATCCGCGGCCAGCTCGTCGTCTATTTTGGAGCCCTGCCACCGGCCCTGACTCAGGGTGTGGTTCGCGAACAGGCCGGCCTCGATGCGCTTGGCCAAGTCCACCTCGCCGGCGGCGTCCAGCAGCGGGGTGCGGCCGACTCCGCGGAGATAACTCCGCATGATGTCGACGGTCTCCGACTCGCGCCGGGGCGGTTTCGTTGCGGCGGTGCTGCCCTCGGCCAATCGGCTCGCAGTGGCGGGCATAGCTGCCTCCAGAAGTCATGCGGCCGAAACGGCCATGGGGGTGACTACTCGAGAGCTTGCTGTGACGGGCGTTAAGCCACCGTAAATGCCGTGTGAGGTTCCCGTTAAGTCGCGCAAAAGCGCAGCTCAGTCCTACAACTGCGAGGCAGGACCTGAGAGAACCCTCACACTCCGCGAAGTGGTGCTGCGTTAGACGTCGTCCCACTTGAACAATTTCAGGGCCACGCCGGTGCTCACGACGGCGAACGCCAGCAAAATCGCCAAGTCCGGCAGGATCGTGCTGAAGTTGGCCGAGCCGCGGACGAAGACATCGCGTATGCCGTCCACCATGTGCTTAAGCGGGAAGATCTGCGAGATCGTGCGTAGCCAGGCCGGGGCATCGTTCAGCGGGAAAAACGATCCCGACAGAAACGCCATCGGCAGCACGATGAGGTTGGAGATGCCGCTTGCGCCCTCGGCGGTCTTGGCGAACGAACCGGCCACCATGCCGATGCCCAAAAACGCGAGCGTGCCGCAGACAATCAGCGGAATGGCAAGCCACCATTGGCCCGACAGCTGCAACCCGAATGGCGCCGTGAGCGCTACCCCGACGAAGATCGCGGCTTGCAACAACGAGATGCCGATGCTGACGATCACCCGTGCCGTGACCACCGAGGCGAGAGGGGTCGGTGCCAGCCGCAGCCGACGCAAGATCTTCCGCCGCCGCCACTCCACCAATGTCAGCGAGGCGCCGAACACGGCGCTCATCGACACGGCCCAGCCCATCAGGCCCGGAGTTTGGTATTGGATCGGCTGAATCGACTCATCCTCGACCTGTTGCGGCTTGAGCGTGAACGTGGGTGGCTTGCCGCTGGCATCGATGTTGGCGTTCTGCACGATCGACTGCATGACGCCTCGCACCGTGGCGGAGCGGACCTGGTCGGCCTGCGAGTAGTACAGGGTGAGCTTGCCATCCTGCTCGGTTACCACGGCGTCGCGGTCGCCGTCGCGCAGCTTCTTCAGCTGCGAGTCCAGTGAGCCATCGGTCTTGCTGATCTTGAGCGAGTCCTTGATCTGGGACTTGGCCTGCTTCGGCATCTGGTCCAGTACGGCGACCCTGCCTACCTGCGCCACATCGGACTTGGACGTGCCGGTCGAGGTGAACAGCGCGCCGAACAGGATCAGGAACATCAGTGGGAACAGGATGGTGAAGAACACGGCGGTCTTGTCGCGGATGAATCCGACCGCCATGACCCTCGACAGGGTGAGGAAGCTGCTCATGCCCGATACTCCCGTCCGGTCAGTTCCAGGAACACGTCCTCGAGCGTCGCGCCCCGTACTTGTAGGTCCGCCAGCGACCCCCGCTCCACGAGCGCGGCGAGCAGCGCTGCCGGCTCGGTCGAGGTTATGACGAGTGAAACCCCGTCATCGTTGACGCTGTCGGCACCCGGCAGCCGGGCCGCCGTTCCCTTGTCCAGTGCGCCGTGCGCGAGACTGACGTGCACGGCGCGGTGCAGACCCCGGACCAGGTTCGCGGGCGCCCCCACCTGCAAAATCTTGCCGTGATCCATGATGGCGACCCGGTCACATAGCGTCTCGGCCTCGTCCATGTAGTGCGTGGTGAGGATGACGGTGCGGCCCTTGGAATTGATCTGCCGCAGCAGATCCCAGAGGTTGCGGCGCGCCTGCGGGTCGAGGGCCGCGGTCGGCTCGTCGAGAAAGACCAGCTCGGGGTCGTGAACCAGCGCGCAGGCCAGCGACAGTCGCTGCGCCTGGCCGCCGGAGAGCTTCTCGGTGCGGGTGTCGGCCTTCTCGTCCAGGCCGACGAGCTCCAACATCGCATCGGCCTTGGCAGCCTTGATTCCGTACAGCGAGGCGAAGACGCGGATCTGCTCGCGGGCGGTGAGCCGCTCGAAGAACGCTGAGGCCTGCAACTGCACGCCGATGCGGGGGAGTAGCTGGGGGTTGCGCGGCCACGGTGAGGTTCCGAAGATCTTTACGCTGCCCCGGTCGGGCTCGCGCAGACCCTCGAGGATCTCGAGGGTGGTGGTCTTACCGGCACCGTTGGGGCCAAGGATGCCGTAGAACTCACCCTCGTCCACGGTGAGCGACACCCCGTCGACGGCCTTGAGCTGGCCGTAGTTCTTGGCGACATCGGTGGCAATGATGGTTTCTGCCATGCCGCACACGGTAGCGCGATGAGCCGTTGAGTTTGGGGGCGAGGTACTGCCCTCGCTTTAGAGGGCCGTTCTAGGCGAATGATTGCTGAGAAGATTTTCTTCCTGGCATACTTCAACATATGAGTACAACCAGCCATGCCGATGGCAGCATTGTGCTTATCCCTGCCGCTCCATTGGTGCCACATGGCCAGCAGTGGTTTTGGACCTCGGAATGGCAGGCCAAAGAGGCCGACGCCGACATCAAAGCTGGCCGAAAGATCGTTTACCACAGCGATGAAGAGTTCCTCGCCGCTCTAAGGCAGGGCCATTGGACGTAGGTCGTCGTCAGAGGGCCTCGTTGACTGGTCGCCACGGTGTTTCCGTGATTCCCCTAGTGGTCACGGTGAGGCTCCAGGGTCCCGGACCGAGACGGTCTATTAGGTTTTCCAGCTGCACCCATAAGCGCAACATGAGTTCGCACTGGTCGCGCGAGCTCATGTCTTTCTTTCCGCCCAACATGATTGTCCGTAAACCGTAGTCCTGAAAAACTTTGAGCTCGGCCGGTCGAGTACGGATCCGTTTATCGCGGTGGATCGCAGCCCATCCTTGTGCCGCAACATAGGGCATCCAATCGGTGTCGGGTGTCCCAAGCTGCAGCACTGGGCAGCCATGATGGCCCGGGTAGGTGATGTCTTCTCGTGTCCGGGAGAGCAGTTTTCCCAAACCCAGCACGCTTTCATCTGCGTACCAGCGGTAGGCCATATGCTCGCCCTAAGCAGCTGTCGCAAGGCCGAGCTCGAAACGCAGAGCAGACTCCACCTGTGAGGTGTTTAGGTCAAAGGCGTCCGCGATCTCGTTGGTCGACTCGCCGGCCCGGAATTGTTCTGCGATTACATCGGTGGGCACAGCGCGTACGACGGGTCTGCCGGTTTGGTAGACCGGATCTATTCGCACTGGGTTATCACGACCGCATGGGGTCAGCCTGCTCACCGAGCCATCCGAAAATTCCACTTGTTTTAGGAACTCGTTCACGGGAGCGGTAGTTAGCAGCTGTTGGCCAGTGCGGACGATGACTAAGAATTCTTCCTGCTGAAGTCCAACCCGGTCCTGAATCCTGCGTACTAGCTCTTTCCCAGCTACGTCCAAAAAAGGATGTGCGTGAGCAAGTGGATATGGACCAATTTCCTCACGCAATAGCTGGATAGCGGGCCGGAGGCGCTGCAGCGATGCATACTTTCGATATTCCGCCAACAGGCGAGTCTCAACGAATTCTCCCCAGGTCACCGTTTCATCGCCAGTCGACTCGGCTCGGAGCACAGGAGGGTATATACGTTCTTGTCGCCGATGTCCGTCTATCCAGCGCCGAACGGTACCGGTTTGCAAGCCAAGCAAGCGACCGACGTCGGCCATGGAGTAGAGGCGACGATCGAGCAGTGACACGGTCATGGCTCGTATCTTGCCATCGACGACGTTGGGCAAGCTCCTATATCCCCAGGTCTACTTAGTGCAATTTACGTGAGAATTGGCAAGATGCCCCCGGTTGAACTCAGCTGCCGGGCGGGTAAGCCGCTAACTAGCCGTGCCACACCCTGTGGGCTAAGCCCTCATAGTCGATGACCACGCCGTTTCGATCCACGGTGAGCAGATGCGGCCCGTAGACGTCGTCGGAGTAGACGTAGCGCTCGCGCCCGTCCGCCGGCTCCAGCCGCTCGTAGCGCTGCCGGGACAGCCGCACCTCTAGCGACGGCACATCGATCCACGCCACCCGCAGGTCGGCTGCCTGCCCCACCTCGAGCCCGAGTCGCCGGATTGGCAGCGTGTTCGTCACCGGTGTCGCCGCCACGTCGACATCCACACATCCTTGCAGGTCCGAGAGGTCATGGTCCTGACTATGCCAAGCGCCGCCCGGGGATCTAGTGAGGTCGAGTTTCCGGCTTCCCGCTGAGTCGGTCGCCTCGACATACACCGCCGCCGTTGCCCACTCGGCGTCCGTCTCGATCGCGAATGCGACGGAGTAGGCCAGGTCGCCGTCGTGAACAATTTCGCTCGCCTGCAGCCGGAATCCGTCGGCGCCACCGCGGATATGGCCGTACCCCAGGCTGTGAGCCACATCGACTCGCTGCCACACTGCCGCGGATGGTTCGACTGGAGAGCGATCTGCCACACCGATCTCCCTCGGCTACAGGGCGGAGAAGTCCAACATGCGGTCGCCAAATTCACCGATGCGAGCCAGCAGGCCCATGCGGGCGGCCCGCAGCTCCCTGTTCTGGTCCATCACGAGCACCTCGTTAAAGAAGGTCTCGATGGGGCCCACCAACGATCCGGCTATGCCGACGAATTCGGCCAAATCCTGCCCGCTATCGTCGGTCAACTTCCCGCTCACTGTTACGACGGCCTCGTGTAGCGCGCGCTCGGCGGGATAACGCAGCGTTGAGGCGTCGTAAATCGCTGGTGTGCTTGCCGGCACGATCCGTCGCACCCGCTGCATGGCCGCGACTAAGGCGGTGAACCCAGCGGTGCCCTGCTGTTTGGACAGCGCAGAGAGCACCGTGACTGCCACGGCGGGCGCGTCCGCTCGAGTGGCAACGGCCGCAACGGCGCGGTGACTGTTTCCGGCGTCGAGCAGGTGCTGATTCAGTCGTCTGTGCACGAATTCGGCTGCCTCGGCCAGGGCCGCGCCGCTCACGGCCACCGGCTGTGCCGTCGCCGCGAGCCGCAGCCCCGAACTCACCGTGATGGCTCGGAGTGCCGGATGCGCGATCAGGATGTTCACCACGCCGAGCGCGGCGCGGCGCATTCCGAACGGGTCGGAACTACCGGTCGAGCTTGTGCCCACCGCGAACAGACCCGCAAGCAGATCCAGCCGGTCCGCCAGCGCGAGCAGCGCGCCGGGCAGGGTCACCGGCAGGGCGCCGCCGCCCGAGCGGGGCAGCTCCATCTCGGCCAGGGCCATAGCCACCGCCGGGGTTTCGCCCGCCTGCAGCGCATATTCCCTGGCCATGACCCCGGCAAGGTTTGGCAGCTCGGTCACCATCTGCGAGCTCAGGTCGAACTTAGCGAGCTCGCCGGCCCGCCGCAGCGTGGCCCGGCCAGCCTCGTCCAGTGAGCCGCCCACGAGCCGGGCGAGTTCGCCGGACAGCACCCTGATCCGGCCGGCGCGATCCGCCAACGAACCGAGATGCTCGGCGAAGGTGAGCTTCGACAGGTTGGCGGCCATGTCGTCGAGTGAACGCTTGAGGTCGGCGGTGAAGAAGAACGCCGCGTCTTCATATCGGGCGCGCAGTACGGCCTCGTTGCCGGCACGGACCACGTCGTCGTTGCGCCGACCGTTCCCGACGGCAATGAACTGCGGCAACAACTCGCCTTTTGCGTCGAGCACCGGCAGATAGCGCTGATGTTTACGCATAACGGTGGTCAACACGTCCCGGGGAAGGTCTAGGTATTTCTCATCGAACACCCCCAGCAAGGGAACGGGCTGCTCGACCAGCTGCGTGATCTCGCCGACGAGACCCGCCTCCGCCTCGAGGTCGATCCTCCCGCCGACCTCGCTCGCAAGTGCGACCGAGGCCTGTTCGATCTGGGCGCGGCGCGCGGCGGCGTCGACCAGAATGTCTTTGCTCTCGAGCAGCTCCAGATATCCGTCGGCGCGCTCTACGGTCAAACCGGTGACGGCGCTCTGCCTATGCAGCTGTGTGACGCGGCCCGAGCTGAGCGAAGACACGGTGAATGGAACCACGGCTGTATCCAACAGCGCGACGATCCACCGGATCGGCCGGCAAAACGACATCCCGGGCGCGTTCCATCGCATGTTCTTCTCGCCCCGAAGGCCGGAAACCACCGTGGGTAGGACCCGACCGAGTACGGTCGCCGCGTCGGAACCGACGATCTGTTTGCGCGTCCCGACGAACGTGGCTGTTGGCGCATTCGGCTCGATCGGTTCGCCCTCCGGCCCGAGTGCGATGAGGTCGTCGAGTTCCACGCCCTGGCCACGTGCGAAACCCAGGACAGCCTTGGTCGGGGCACCGTCGACGTCGTACGCCGCGGCGATCCGCGGTCCGCGCACGAGGAGGGTGTGGTCGGCCTCGCGCGGCGCGACATCCTCCACCAGCGCCACGATCCGCCGCGGCGACCCATAGGTCCGAACGCCGCCGTGGGGGAGCCGGGTCTCGGCGAGCAGACGGTGCAGCGACTCTGCCACGGCGAGTCGGGCTCGTTCCACCTCCGCCGCCGGTAGTTCCTCCGTCCCGATCTCGAACAGCAAGGGGGCGGGTTCCGTCGGCGGCCGGTCCGCCGTTTCGGGTTCCGGCGCGGCGACCGGCGCGCTGACACCCAGCGGATAGCCTTGTTCCTTCCGCCGGCTGTTCCACAGCACGGCCACCCCGTGGGCGAGTTCCCGCATCCGGCCGAACGCCCGCGCCCGCTCGGTGGGGCTGACGGCGCCCCTCGAGTCGAGCACGTTGAAGGCGTGCGAACACTTGAGCACGTAGGAGTGGGCCGGGATCGGCAATCGCGCCTCGAGAAGCCGCCGGGCCTCCGCCTCGTAGCTGTCGAACAGGGCGGAGTTGACGCCGACGTCGGCGTCGTCGAGGTAGTAGTGGCTCCACTCGTACTCGGACTGGCCGTGCACATCCCCGTAGCTCAGCCGCTCGCTGTAGGCGATTTTGCTGAAGTGATCCACGCCCTGCAGCGCCATCATGATGCGCTCCATGCCATAGGTGATCTCTACGCTCACCGGGTCCAGCGTGAGCCCGCCGGACTGCTGAAAATAGGTGAACTGTGTGATCTCCATGCCGTCCAGCCATACCTCCCAACCCATGCCCCAGGCACCGAGCGCCGGCGACGCCCAGTTGTCCTCGACAAAGCGGACATCGTGCGCGTCGGTGTCGATGCCCAGCGCTCGCAGGCTGCCGAGATATAGCTCCTGAGCGTCGCCCGGCTCGGGCTTGAGAATGACCTGGTACTGGGTGTGTGTGGCGATGCGATTGGGGTTGTGGCCGTAACGCGAATCGTCCGGACGCACCGACGGCTCTGCGTAGGCCACCCGCCACGGCTCCGGGCCCAGCACGCGAAGCGCGGTCGCCGGGTTCAGGGTGCCCGCACCGACCTCGACATTCGACGGCTGCATGATGGCACAACCGTAGTTTTGCCAGTACTGGTTGAGCATGCTGAGCGCGTCCTGCATGATGAGCATGTGCCGACTCTTCCATACCCGCTGGTGAGACGGTTAGCTGCCCGCGCCGAGATCACTACATATCGGACACGAGTCATTCGCCGCGGCTCTCGATTGCCCTAGTTCGGCGAACCAAACCTCGACATGCTGTTCTGGAGCTTGCCGATGTCGAATACCTCCGACTCCGGCGGCGCCTTCACCTCCACCTTTACCCCGAAATCACTATAATTGCCGATGAACTTCAGGTCCCCGCCGTCAGCGTGGGAGGTGATCTCCACCCGCACCGGTAGATCATCGGAGTTCAGCCAGACGTCCATATCCTGGTATTTCACGCCGAGGGCCTCCTGTTCAGAGCGAAAATCCCGAATTTCGGAGTCCGTCAGCCCGACCCGATGGTCGGCGACGAGCTTGGAAATCTCCACTCGGCCGTGGAAATGTCGGGTGTCGACGCCGTTTTTCTTTTCCATGCCGACCTGTGTGATGTCGCCGGCCTGTCGCAGGAACGCGATGGATCGTGACGGATTGTTGTATCGCAGCTCGTTGCGGATTACCTTGCCGGTGGCATTGCGATTACCGAGGTCGGTAAGCGACAGCTTCATCCATTTCGCGTTCCCCATGGACGGAAGCATCGGCATGCCGGGCAGCGATGGAAAGGACGGAAGTTGGAAGTCTCCGCCCATCGACACATAGGTAGCGTCGTCGGTAATCAACGCGGTAGTCGCACCCTTGCCCTGGCCGGTCGAGATGGAAATCGTTCCGGTTGCCTGTTTCTCCCATGAGATGATGCCGTCGGCGTGCATCGCCTGTGCCCCGGTCGCGGGAGTGATCTCGCCGTCGACCCGCGCCGACTTTTTCGTCAACACCCTCTGTTGAGCCGTATTGACCATTGCGAGCGCTCCCCCGGCGGGTGGCGCAGTGCTGTCCTTGGAGTCGGAGCCGCAGGCCGCAAGCCCGCCCGCCAGCAACGCGAAGGCGGCGAGCGCTATGACGGCTCGGCGGAGGGCGGTGGCGGACCGATGCGGCATGTCGATTTCCCTCGTCGATGGCGGGAGCCCGGGCACTTTCATCTGACACAATAGGACGATTCCTAACTGTCACCCAGCGAAGTCACAAAAAGCGGCCACAGTATTGCTGCCACATAACTGACAGTCTGCTGCGGCACGGTTGACTCCGACCCGATACACACCGTTAACTAGCCATCGGGACGTTCGGAGTATTCGGTCGCGAGGGGGCGCACATGAACGATCGGGGTCTGGTGTCGGTGGCACGATTCTGCGGGAAGTGCGATTGCGGCTGCCCGGAGCTGTTTCTCGACCACGACGCGTCGCCGGAGCGGCGGATCGTCATCACCGACGACTTCGGCCAGCGCATCCAGATGAGTCTGACGCAGCTCGACGACCTGGTCGCCGACGTGAAGGACGGCAGGCTCGACGCGTTGGTGGGCACGCCGTAATCCCGGCCCCCCGTCCGTCATAGGATGGTCTCGGCTGCCAGCGGCCGAGAGCTTCTGACGAACGGGGACTAAGCGTGGCGATACGACCGGTGCGGCTCTACGGCGATCCGGTGTTGCGCACACCGGCAGCACCCGTGGTCGACTTCGACGGCGAGCTCCATCAGCTCGTCACCGACCTCATCGACACCATGCACGATGAGGGGGGTGTGGGCATGGCTGCCCCGCAGATCGGCGTTAGCACGCGGGTTTTCGCGTACGACATTGACGACGTTATCGGGCATGTTGTCAACCCGCGGATCGAGTTCGTGGACGACGAGGAGCAGCTCGGCCCCGAGGGCTGCCTGTCGATTCCGGACCTGCACTACGACACCCGGCGTCGCCTGAACGCCGTTGCCCACGGCTTCGACATGTTCGGTCAGCCGCTGCGGCTGACCGGCAGCGGGCTGCTCGCCCGCTGTTTCCAGCACGAGACCGATCACCTGGACGGCATCCTGTTCATCGATCGGCTCGACCCCGACGCCCGCGCCAAGGCGGTCCGCGAGATCGCGGCCGCCGGTTGGAACAGCATCAGCGCGTCGCAGCTCGAACTCGGTTTCCAGCGGAGCCTCGTCTGACCGCTCCCGGCGGCCTGCGGCTGGTGTTCGCCGGCACCCCCGAACCCGCGCTACCCGCCCTCGACGTCCTGCTCGACTCGCCGCACGAGGTTGTCGCGGTCGTGACCCGCCCCGACGCCCCCACCGGCCGGGGCCGAAAGCTCGAACCGTCGCCCGTGGCCCGACACGCCGCCGAACGCGGCATCGAGGTGCTGACGCCCCGCACCCCCCGCGACCTGGAGTTCCTCGCCCGGCTGCGCGAGCTACGGCCCGACTGCTGTCCCGTGGTGGCCTACGGCGCTCTGCTGCCGGTGCAGGCGCTGGAGATTCCCCGGTTCGGTTGGGTGAACCTGCACTTTTCGCTGCTGCCGGCCTGGCGGGGGGCCGCCCCCGTGCAACACGCTATCTGGCGCGGGGATGAGATCACCGGCGCCAGCGTGTTCGTGATCGAGGAAAGCCTGGACTCCGGACCGATGTATGGTCAGCTCACCGAGCCGATTGCGCCCACTGACACGGCCGGCGACCTGCTGGACCGGCTCGCCCGCTCCGGTGCGCAGCTGTTGCGGACCTGCCTGGACGGCATCGCCGCCGGGGGCCTCACCCCGGTGCCGCAATCCGTTGACGGCATCAGCCTCGCGCCCAAGATCACTGCCGCCGACGCGCGTGTGATCTGGGAAAATCCTGCGCATGCGGTCGATCGACAGATTCGCGCGGTCACGCCCGCTCCGGGTGCGTGGAGTTTGTTCCGGGAGCAGCGGGTCAAGCTCGGTCCGGTGCTATCGGCCAAGAACATAGAACGGATCGAGTCCGGTCGGCTTCTCGCTACTCACGACGCCGTGTTGGTGGGCACTGCTACGGCTCCCGTGCAACTTAACCAGGTGCAGCCCGCCGGTAAACGGCCGATGCCGGCAATGGACTGGCTGCGCGGGCTGCACCCGCCGCTTGCCGCCAATGACCGTGCCGCTAAAGACACAGATGGGGAGTACCTGACATGAGCGACCGCGGACAAAGGCCTGGCGGCAGCAAGCGGGACCATTCGGGCAAGCACAGCGGTCACGTGGCGCGCGGCGGTGGCGGCAACGATCGCCGCTTCGACGGTCAGCGCCGTGGCGGTCGCAGCGACTCGGGACCGGGGCGGAGCCGTTTCGCGGTGGATCCGGTGCGCCGCGCCGTCTTCGACGTGCTCGTCGCCGTGAGCTCCCGGGACGCTTACGCCAATCTGCTGCTGCCCGGGCTGCTGCGCGACCGCCGGATCAGCGGCCGCGACGCGGCCTTCGCTACCGAGCTCACCTACGGCACCCTGCGTGCCCGGCGTCTGCTGGACGCCGTAATCGTTTCCGCCAGCAGCCGGCCGCTCCCGGAGATCGATCCGCGGGTGCTGGAGGTGCTGCGACTCGGCGCCTACCAGCTGCTGTATACCCGGGTGCCGCACCACGCTGCCGTCGACGCGACGGTGGGGGTGGCGAAGGTTGCGCTCACGGACGGGCCGTCGCGGTTCGTCAACGCAGTGCTGCGTCGGGTCGCCGAGCACGATAAGGATGCCTGGCTTGAGGTGGTGCTGCCGGATCGCGAGGCCGACCCAGCTCTGTATTTGGCCATCAAATACTCACACCCGGAGTGGATTGTTCGAGCCCTTAGTGAGGCGCTCGGCGAAGATGCCGGTGAACTGTCGGAGACTGAGCGGGCACTCGTCGCGAACAACGAGCGGCCCAGTGTGCAGCTGGCTGCCCGGCCGGGCCGAATCGACCGCGCGGAGCTCGTCACCCAGGCCCACGGTGAGGCCGGGACGTTGTCGCCGTACGCGGTGCGCCTGACCAGCGGCGGTGATCCCGGTAATCTGCCCGCCGTTCGCAACGGCGACGCCCGGGTGCAGGACGAGGGAAGTCAGCTCACTGCGCTGGCGCTCGCCGCTGCGTCGCTGACCGGCCCGGATGCCCGTTGGGTGGATCTATGCGCCGGACCTGGCGGCAAGGCCGCGCTGCTGACAGACCTGGCCGCCGATCGAGGCGCCAGCCTGACCGCCGTCGAGGTCGCCGGACACCGGGCTGAACTGGTACGGCAGGCGCTGGAGGGCACTTCGGCGACGGTGATCACGGCCGACGCCAGAACTGTGGGAGAGAACCCGGAGCTGCCCGAGGGCGGCTTCGACCGGGTGCTGGTCGATGCGCCCTGCACCGGGCTCGGCGCGCTGCGCCGTCGCCCGGAGGCGAGATGGCGCAAGCAGCCGTCCGACATTCCGGAGCTGACAAGGCTGCAGCGTGAGCTGCTCGCTGCCGCAGTCCGAGCGACGCGGCCGGGCGGTGTGATCTGTTACGCGACCTGCTCGCCACACATGGCGGAGACCAAGGTGGTAGTGGCGGACGCCGTCCGCCGGTTCGGGCTGCAGGCGCTGGACACGCCGGCCGTGCTGCGGGAGGTCACCGGCGATCCTGAGCTTGCTGTGGGCGGCGGATCGACAGCCCAGCTGTGGCCGCACCGGCACGGCACGGACGCGATGTTCATCGCACTGCTGCAGAAGCCAGGAAATGACTGATCCGGGCGATCGCCTGAGTCTGTGAGCGTCGCCGGCGTTGCATGTAACACTTACCGAGATACAGTGTTTCATGTAACACCTATGGAGGCGCAATGAAGGCAAGTGTTGCCGAGCGAGTGCGCAAGCGTCGAGCTGCGCTGCGGGCGGCCGGGCTGCGGCCGGTGCAGATTTGGGTGCCGGACTCGCGCAGAAGCGGATTTGCCGAAGAGTGCAGGCGGCAGTCGCAGATGCTTCGAGACGACCCGCATGAGGTGGAAACGCTGGATTGGCTCGCCGCTGCCTCCGATCGAGAGGGTTGGACGTGAGACGTGGCGATCTTGTCACGATCG
>DATATO010000123.1:0-2402 GCA_036268755.1 Mycobacteriales bacterium
ATTGCCCCTTTAGCTCAGTCGGCAGAGCGTCTCCATGGTAAGGAGAAGGTCTACGGTTCGATTCCGTAAAGGGGCTCGAGATTGGGGTTTGTGTGCTTGCATAGAGCACAAGCTTTATCTCTCGCTGTGCCTTCTGGGGGCCGAGCTCCCAGACCCCAGCAAGGGGCCTGCCCCTTTGAACCCCGGCTACGGTTGGAGTTCGCAGGTAACTGCGGCGGTGTAGCTCAGCCAGGCAGAGCAAGCGGCTCATAATCGCTGTGTCGCCGGTTCAAATCCGGCCACCGCTACTATAGGTATATCGATGTAAAACTGGTCCGGGTGAGACTCGGCCGGCTTACGAACATTTATTGAAGTTTTGACGCGCAGAAAGGCACGTACTGTGGCCGCCACGGATGTACGCCCCAAGATCACCATGGCCTGCCAGGAGTGCAAGGAGCGCAACTACATCACTCGCAAGAACCGGCGTAACAACCCGGATCGCATGGAGCTGAAAAAGTTCTGCCCGCGCTGCCGCACGCACACTGCGCACCGCGAACAGCGATAGCCCACCCTGGTGAGTGCGGACAGCGTTAGCGCGCTGGTAGCGGCCCTTGCCGGTCGCACGTACAGCCTGTCGAGTCCATACGAGGTTTCCCGAGAGAAACTTCGCGAGTTTGCCGTCGCCGTCGGCGAGGCACATCCGGTTTTTCATGAGTCGGATGCTGCCGTTGCGGCCGGATTTTCCGATGTCGTCGCGCCGCCTACGTTTCCGATCGTGGTCACCTTCAAGGTGCTTCAGTTGTTGCTCGCCGATCCGGACCTAGCCATCGACCTTCGGCGCGTCGTGCACGGCGATCAGCGCTTCGTCACGCATAGCCGACTGTGCGCGGGGGATGTCGTCGATTGCGCCACCGCCGTCAGCAACGTGCGAACCCTGGGTGGCAATGTCATGGTGTCCACGACCAGTGAGCTGACCCGCGTCGGCCAACCCGGGGTAGCTGCGGTTCGCGCCGAGGCAACGTTGTTGATTGCGGCCGGAGCGACCAGTGGCTGAACCTTTCACCGTTGGTCAGCAGCTGCCCGAGCAGCGGTTCACGGTCACCCGCGTCGACCTGGTGCGGTATGCCGGCGCTTCCGGCGACTTCAACCCCATCCACTACAGCGATCGGGTCGCCACCGGGGCCGGTCTTCCCGGCGTGATCGCCCACGGCATGTACACCATGGCGCTGGCGGCCCGGGCCGTTGGTGTCTGGGTGAACAACCCGGCCGCGGTGGTCGAGTACGGGGTCCGATTCACCAAGCCGGTCATAGTGCCGGACGACGATTCGGGCGTTGCCGTGGTGGTGAGTGGGGTAGTCAAGGCCGTCGACGACGACGGTATGCAGCTGACCCTGACGGTGACCAGCGAGGGCCAGAAGGTCCTAGGACAGGCTCGCGCCGTCGTAAGGAAGTCGTCCGCTTAGGTCTGCGTGGCTGAACTCCTAGCCACCCACGTTCGAGTCATCCGCATTTTGTGAAGAAATGCCGCCGACCATCAATCACTCTAAATGTCGGTAGGACGGGACTCATACCCGCCACTAGCCGGCGTTTAGTCACAAAATGCCGTCTAGCCCGCTGAGGGTTCCCGCGTATTAGCCCGCGATGAGGCGCTGGATGCGGCCTACGCCCTCGACCAGGTCGTCATCGGACAGCGCATAGGAGAGCCGGACGTAACCGGGGGCACCGAACGCCTCACCGGGCACCACCGCCACCTCGGCCTGTTCCAGGATGACCTCGGCGAGCTGTGCCGACGAGGAGATGTTGACGCCGCCGATGGTGCGGCCGATCAGACCGCGCACTGAGGGGAAGACGTAGAACGCACCGCGCGGCTCAGGGCAGATCACACCCTGAATCTCCCGCAGCATCTTCACCATCGTCATCCGCCGACGGTCGAACGCCTCGCGCATGGTGTGAGCCGCGGCCAAGTCCCCGCTGATCGCGGTGAGCGCCGCGGCCTGAGCTACGTTGCAGACGTTAGACGTTACGTGTGACTGGAAGTTGCTGGCGGCCGCCATGACATCGGCGGGACCGAACATCCAGCCCACCCGCCATCCGGTCATGGCGAAGGTCTTAGCGACCCCGTTCACCACGACGCACTGCCCGGCCAACTCGGGAATGACCTTCAGAATGGAGTTCCACTCCACTCCGTAGACCATATGCTCATAGATCTCATCGGCCATGATCCAGATGCCGTGCTCCAGTGCCCAGCGGCCGATCTCCGCGAGCTGCTGCTCGGAGTACACCGTACCGGTGGGGTTGCTCGGCGAGCACAGGATCATTGCCTTGGTCCGCTCGGTGCGGGCACCCTCGAGCTGGGCGACCGTGACCAGGTAATCCTGGGTCTCGTCGGCCAACACCTCTACGGCACGTCCACCGGCGAGGGC
>DATATO010000124.1:0-2054 GCA_036268755.1 Mycobacteriales bacterium
CTATAGTTGGCCAGCGCGCAGTTCTCGTAAGCCTTCCGATCTTCGGCGACAAGAGGCGCGACCGCCCGAGTTAGCCGCGGCTAACCACCGATGCACCGCTTCAAACGAGGTATTGGAAATTTAAGCCAATCAGCCTATATGTACCACATCATGTACAACAGCAGGCGGATGCCATGGACGTCATAAACTTCTCGGAGACCCGCGCGAACCTGAAATCCGTGATGGATCAGGTTGTTCGTGACCGTACACCCGTGGTGGTGTCCCGCAAAAATGGCGAAGCTGTCGTCATGGTTTCGTTGGCGGATTGGAACGCCACCGAAGAAACTACTTACCTGCTTTCGCAGAAGGCCAATGCCACCCGCATCGGGGCGGCGATTGCGGAGCTCGACGCCGGCAAGGGCGAAGAACACGACCTCATCGAGCCGTGAAACTCGTTTTCGCGTCCCAGGCCTGGCACGACTATTTGTATTGGCAGGCTAGTCACCCGGAAACCCTGGACCGCCTGAACGATCTCATCAAGGAATGCACGCGCACCCCGTTCACCGGCACCGGCAAGCCCGAAGCGCTAAAGGGCGATTTGAAGGGTTGGTGGTCCCGGCGGATCACGCTGAATGATCGGCTGGTCTACCGAGTGAGCGGGAAGGCGCCCGACCAGGCCTTGGAAATCGCCCAGTGCCGCTATCATTACGACCGCTAGCGGGCCGAGTTAGCCGCGGCTAACCGCGCCATCAGGCGATCCAGATCCCGCATTCGGCTTGCCACATCGTCCGTTACGGCGTCGAGCCTCGCCCGCTCGACGGGTGACAGCGGCTTGCCCGTCGAAACCGCAAGCCGGGATGTCGCTTTGGGGGCAGGGGCTGGCCCGGCCTGGGCGAACGTCATCAGCCCGTCCCGGGCGATATAAACGACGCCCGTCTTCCCGCGACCTACGGCCTCCGCAAAACCATCCCTTTCCAGGCGGACCAAGTGCTTTCGAGCAGCCAAACGGGAGATGCTGAAAATTCGGCTGGTGGAGGCAATTGTCAGGGGTTGCCCCGCGAATAGCTGTTCGACGACGGGAAGAATGTGGGAAGAAGACCGGGTCTTACCCAAGGTAGCATAAGCCGCCGCCACCCCCGCCCGAAGGGTCCGCGCGCCGGTGAGGGCGCGGCGCGATCCGCGCGCCAGCCGATCGGCCATATAGTTGTCGAAGGCACCGACCGGCCGTTTGGCTGCCGCCTCGATCCCATGAAAGAGAGGCGACAGGGCTGGCTCCGCCGGCCCAAGGACGCGCCGGAGAAACATGATGTAAGCCACCCGCGACGCGGGCGTGATCGCATCTTTCCCCCGAAATAGATGGGCCGCGCCAGCGAGCGGATCGCGGCCGACGCGGGCCCGCGCGGTGTCCGCCAGTTCCGCGGCCTCACGGGCCAAGGGGAGGGTCGGCTCATCATCACCCAAGGCGATGAAGACCTCGCCCGCATAGCCTTCCGCGCCGAGGTTGGCCTGGGCCTGAATCGGCACGTCCCCCAACCACGCGAACAATCGCTCCGCCGTGGTCGGCCGGCCATCGAGCGATGCGGAGCCAGCTGCCTCAACGATCCGCTGACGCCGCTGATGCGCGCGACGCAGATACGCAATGTCCAAAATTCCAGCGGCTTCGCCGCAAGCGGCACCGGCTTCGACAAGCAATTGATATAAGGAGGATTTCTCTTCCAAAGAGCTTTCCAAGTTCAGCGAAGCGCAGAATCCGACGACTCTGTTCGTATATCATAGGCCCACTATAGTTGCAGTTGCCCTATGGTGAACGCCGCCACCGACTGCCAGCCAGGCCGCTCAGCCCGATTTGAAGCCCTACCGGTGCGACGCGCACACCAGCGCCGGTGCTCCGATGCCCGCAAAGACAGGATCAACAGGTCTAGCGAGTCATCTGTATAATAGGACAATGCCTATATAACCACCTGTTTGGTGGTAACTTTAGACATTTGACAGCCGGCAGCCCGCCAGCTCAAATGCTGAAAACCAGAAAGGGCAGGGGCAATGGGCCGTCAGATCGGCTACGCCCGCGTTTCGAC
>DATATO010000125.1:0-21911 GCA_036268755.1 Mycobacteriales bacterium
CGCGTCACGCAACAGCGCCGACATGTCCCGCACCGCGTGCCAGGTGCCGCGAATCGTTCCGGTGACCTTCGAGGCCCCGGTCCGCGGTGTGTAGCGGATCGGTAGCTCACCGATGCGCCATCCTTTACGCGCCGCCTTCAGAAACATCTCTAGGGGATATCCACTGCGGCGATCACTCAGCCCCAAATCCAGTAGGGCATTACGACTGGTGATCCGCATCGGTCCCAGATCATGAACCGGCACGCCTGTCAACTGCCGGAGCCGGCGGGCCAGCACCTTGTTTGCCAGCCGAGCATGCGGCGGCCACGATCGCCAACCGGTCGGACGCCGCCGGCCGAGCATCAGATCGAACTCGCCGCTCAACACGGGCTCGGCCAGCTCCGGCAACTGTGCCGGATCCATCGATGCGTCGCAGTCGCAGAACGCGACCCAGTCAGCCGCAGCGGCCACAAGTCCGGCATGAGCGGCCGAACCGAAACCGCGCCGCGGTTCGACGACCACCTTCGCTCCCAGTTGAGCGGCAACCTGCGCGGAACCGTCGTCCGAGCCGTTATCCACGACAATGGCGCGATATCCGACCGGGAGCCTGCCTAGCACCCAGGGGAGTGCCTCCACTTCGTTGAGGCACGGAAACACAACGTCCACCGTGTTGTCCACACGATGACTCTAATGGCGACACGGCGTCGCCCGCTTCCCATAGACCATCAGGTCTGCAGAGCTTGAAACGAGTAGAGGTAGGACCGCGAAGGGACGGCCGTCGACCGAGACCTACCGGTCAGCAGTGGCTGCCCTGGATGAGGCTGAGACTGCTCGTCAGGTGATAGGCGCCGCGGCGTTTCAGGTGAACGCGGACCCACCGATCGGGGCCCGGTTCGATACATCCCTTACCGCCTTCCAGCGCGAGCCAGCGAGACCAGACCACTCGCACCAGGATCGTGGTCGGCCCGGACACAGTGAAGCGGACGCCGGTGGCGTTGGAGGAAACCAGCTTCGCCGGATAGTCGACCAAGGTTCGGCCGCCGATAACGTGATACAGCGTCCAGTCCGAGTTGTTCCAGGCCGGCTCCAGGTAGGTGAGGTCGGCGGAGATCAGCGAGGTCTCCTCCCGGCCTGCCCCGTCGAGGTGCACACCCCGAGGCACCGCCACATACTCGACGGCGTTGCGATACAGCCACTCCAGGTAGCTGCCGGGGTCCAACGTGCCGTTATAGAACAGCCCGTTGCGGTCGACGTCGACCTGCCGGAGCCATCCCCGCGCGATCGGCACCTTGTCCGCCACGTAGGTCGACTCCCAGTGGTTGGCCAGCGGCACGACCTCGATGCGTCCGATGGGCTCCCGGTGACCCAGCTCTTTGATCAGCGGTTGATAGAACAGCCGCTTGGCGTCGTCGGATCCGGCGCTGTTGAGATCACCGGCGATCAGCGGGGGCTGCCACCAAAACATCACGGCGATCACCGCCGCGAGCCATCGACGGTCCAGGGTTGATACGGCCACCACCAGAGGGGCAGCGAACAACAGCGGCAACCGGCCCGCGTTGCTACCTAAGGCATTCGGCTCATACACGGCGCTGACGAGCACGGTGGCGGTAAGCACCACGCCGATGCGTAGCGGAAGGTAACGGGCGGGAACGAGGAAGAAGGTGACCACGCAGACCGCGAGAGCGACCTTCATCGTGTCCAGGCTGTAGGGCTGCTCGCCGCCGTCGCGGAACAGCAAAGCCGCCGGGACCAGGCCGATTCCCGCGCCGACGGCGAGCGCAACGCCCTGCCGCCAGACTCCCGCCAGCAGGAGAGACAGGCCGGCCAGGCCGATAAAGGCGCCTGCGACCGGGCTCGCCGCGCCGGCCAACACCCCAAGGACCCCGGCTAAAACTAGTCGCCATATCAAGCCGGGCTTAGGTATCACCAGCGCGCACAGGGCAAGGATCGCGAAGGCGACACCCATCGCAAACGTGGTACGGCCCGAGACCAGATTGAACATACCGAGTAGCGCGCCCATCACCCCCGCCCAGGCTGGGCGCCGGACCCGCAACCGGGTGAGTAACCAGGCAAATGCGCTCGCGGACAACACGCAGGAGACCGCGCCGACCCCGCGGGAACCCAGCAACGCATTCATGGGGCCGGTGAGCACGCTGTATCCGAACGGATGTGTGCCGCCGTACCAGCGAAAGTCGATGGGGCGGGGACCGTGTTCCTGGAAGAAGTGTCCGCGCGCTACCTGGGCCGACAGGTCGGTGCCGGCCAGCGGTAGCAACAAAAAACCCACGCACAGCAACATCGAGGTGGCCGTCGTGACGACCATCGGCACTCGATACCGCTCGACGAAGGCGCGGTCGAGCCATGACAACGAGCTGTCGCGCGCGCCAAGCAACGCTCGACTCATGGCGTAAGCCCGCTGCCTAACCACAACCACACCGATCGTTAATCATCAATGAGCGCCCGGCGGGCCCAGACCTGTAGATGTTGCACCAGTCCCGGCGGCCCCACCTGCGAGGCCGCCGCCGGACGGGAGAACGCCGCCAAGTACCCGATCCACCACCACATGCGCACGCCTGGTGGTTCGCAGGTAGCCGTCCATGAACTCACCTGCCTTACCCACCGATCCTCCAGAACTTAGCTTCATCACGCCCAGAAGTTCGCGCGGCGACCGCGGCAGCTGATCCGAGGCGCTTCCCCGCACCAGTGTCACGGCGTTACGGATCCGGGCGACAAGCTGCCATGACTCGGCGAGCACATCATGACTGACTCGATCGATGAGACCGGCCTCCCGCATCGCACGCAGCGCTTCGAGGGTACGTGGTGTCCGCAGGACGGGGTGCGTGTACCCGTAGGACAATTGCAGAAGCTGGACCGCCCATTCGATGTCGACCAAGCCGCCCCGGCCAAACTTCAGGTGAGTGGTGGGATCAGCTCCGCGAGGCAGCCGTTCCGTTTCGACCCGAGCCTTCATCCGTCGGAGCGTGAGAATCCCAGCCCGGTCCAGCCCGGCGCTGGGATACCGCAGGCCATCGGCGAGGGCCATGAACCGTTCGGCGAGCTCGTCGTCACCGGCGACGATCCGGGCCCGCAGCAGGGCCTGTGCCTCCCATAGCTGAGCACGTTCTTGGTAGTAGCGGCGATACGCCGTCAGACTCGGCACGAGCGTCCCAGACACCCCCTCGGGACGCAGTCGGGCGTCCAGCCCGAGCGCAGGGTCGGGACCCGGTTCGGCCAACGCACGCATCAACCCGGTCGCCACCCGTCCCGCAACCGACGCGTCCGCGTCACCGATCGGCTCGCAGATGAAGAGCACGTCGCAGTCGGAGGCGTAGGACATTTCCTGACCGCCCAGGCGCCCCATGCCGATGACAGCGATCACCACGGGCAGCACTCCGCCGTGCTGCCGCGCCGCCGCAACGCTGGCCCCCTCCAACGCACCGGCCACGGTAGCGTCGGCCACATCGCTGAGTGCCCGTCCCACCTCGGTGATATCGAGCAGCCCGCAGACATCGGCCGCGGCGATGCGGAGCAGCTCATGTCGACGCAACCGCCGCACCGCGGCAACGGCGCGCCGCAACGATGCCTCGTCGGCGTCGGATGATTCCGTTACAGCCCGTCGCGCCGTCGTAACGAAAAGTTCGTGCAGCGCCGCGGCCGGCCGCGGCGCTAAGTCCGCATCATTGGCGAGCAGGCTCAGGCCCTGCGCGTCCCGTTCTAGCAGGTTGGCGATGTACCGGCTACCGCCGAGCACCGCCGCCACCCGTGGCGCCAGGGTCTGACCGTCGCGCATCAGGCGCAGATACCAGGGGCTCTTACCCAACTGCTCGCTAAGGCGCCGGTACGCCAGCAGCCCGGCATCGGGATCGGCCGCCTTCGCCAGTTCGTCGAGAATCACCGGGAGCAGCGCCTGCTGGATCGCGGCGCGGCGAGAGACGCCCACGGTGAGAGCGGAGACATGCCGGAGCGCGCCCGGCGGATCCGCGAACCCGAGCGCGGCCAGCCGGTGTTGCGCTGCCGCAGGCGCCATGCGCACCGCTTCGCTGGGCAGGCGGGCGACCGCCGCCAGCAGCGGTCGATAGAACAGCTTCTCGTGCAATCGACGTACCTCACGGCGGTGTCGACGCCAATCACTAAGGAACAGCTCGGCGGGATCGCCACCTCGCACCCCGGCGATTCGGTGATAGCCCAGCGACCGCGCCAACCACCGCAACTGCTCGGGCGCCGTGGGAAGCCGGTGGGTCCGCCGAAGCACACGCAGTTGCAGTCGATGCTCGATCGAACGCAGGAAGCAGTACGAACCACGTAACTCGGCGCCGTCGGTGCGTCCGACATAGCCGCCGGCGGTGAGCGCCGTCAGTGCGTCTACGGTCGCGGGCGTCCGCAGCGTGGCATCCGACTGGCCGTGTACCAACTGCAACAGCTGTACCGCGAACTCGATATCGCGCAAGCCGCCGGGCCCCAGCTTGATGTCGTGCTCGGCGTCCGCCCTGGACGCCACGCGGCGTCGCATTGCCTGTGCGTCCGCAACAAATTGGGGGCGCGCGCCCGCGGTCCACACCATTGGGGTGATCTGCTGCTCCCATGCCGTAGCGAAATCGTCCGTTGCTGCGTCCCCGCCCAGCGAGCTAGCGACCCAGCGGGCCTTCAGCAGCGCCTGGAATTCCCAGCTGTCCGCCCAGCGCTCGTAGTAGGCCCGATAACTGTCCACGCTGCGTACCAGGAGACCCCGATGCCCCTCCGGCCGCAGCCCGACGTCGATCTGCCAGGCAACCTCGCGGCAGATACTCATCACCCGTCGAGCGCGATCTATGGCGAGAGGCGTGTGTTCGGCATCGGTGCCAACGAAGAGCACGTCCACGTCACTGACGTAGTTGAGCTCGCGGGCGCCGCACTTACCCATGGCAAAGACGGCGAGCTCGAGGCCCTCGGCATCGACCATGGTCAAGGCGGCGTGAAGCGTCGCGTCGGCCAATTCGGACAGCTCCGCCACCGTGTCGGTCACGGGCAGGTCACCGACCAGATCCCTGGCCGCTATGCGGAGCAGCTCCCGGCGGTAATGGCGGCGCAGCGAGGCAACGCTCGAGCGATCGAGTTCATACGCGTGGGAAACCTCGTCACCCGCTGCCTCCGTGTCGAGAACAGACCAGTCCACATTCCCATGCATAGCCTGCACCACCAGGTGGTCGCCCAGCGCCTGCGAGACGCCGAGCACCCGGGTTAACTGGCGCCGCAGCGGCGCGGACGACCCCAGACGGTCCAACAACCGCGCCCGGTCGCCGTAGTCACCGACAGCGCTGGCCTCGATCAACCGCTCGAGCGCCCGTAGTGCCAAGGCAGGATCCGCGGCATCGGCGATCTCCTCCAACACCGCGGTCGGGTCCTCGACGCCCAGCCGAGTCAGCCGCTGAGTGGCCTCGCGCCTGGTGGGGGTGGTCACGGCAACGTCCCCGCGTTTCACAGCAGCGGCAGGTAGCGCTGGCGCTCATACTGTGTGACCTGCCGGCGGTAGGTATCCCATTCGGCGCGCTTGTTGCGCAGGAAGAAATCGAAGACGTGCTCGCCCAGCGTGCTGGCGGCCAGATCGCTGGACTCCATGACCCTAAGTGCCTCGTCCAAACTGGTGGGTAGCGACTCGTAGCCCGCTGCGCTGCGCTCCGAGTCCGACAGCGCCCGAACGTCGTCCTCGGTCGCGGCGGGAAGTTCGTAGCCCTGTTCGATACCGCGAAGGCCGGCGGCGAGCAACATGGCAAAGGCCAGGTAAGGATTGCAGGCCGGATCGGGTGAGCGAACCTCGACCCGTGCCGAGGTCGGCTTGCCGTAGGCGGGTACCCGCACGAGGGCGGAGCGGTTGAGGTGCCCCCACGAGATATGGGCCGGTGCCTCGGCGATCTGACCCGACAGGGGCTGTGGGAACAGGCGCTTGTAGGAGTTCACCCACTGATTGGTGACGGCGGTCCACTCGCGGGCGTGAGTAAGCAGCCCCGCGACGAAGGACCTGCCGACCTTGGACAACCCCATGGCGTCGGACCGGTCGCAGAAGGCGTTCTGATCGCCCTCGAACAGCGACATGTGAGTGTGCATCCCGCTACCGGGCTGATCGGTGAACGGCTTGGGCATGAAGCTCGCCCTCACGCCGTGACTGATCGCCATCTCCTGCAACACATGCCGAAACGTCATGACGTTGTCGGCCGTGGTCATGGCATCGGCATAGCGGAGGTCGATCTCTTGCTGTCCGGGAGCCACCTCGTGGTGGCTGAACTCCACGGAGATACCTATCTGTTCCAGCGCCAGCACGGCGTCGCGGCGGAAGTCACGCGCGAGCGCATGCGAGGTGTGGTCGAAGTAGCCGCCGGCATCCAATGGGGTGGGCGGGGCGCCGTCGCCCGGCACCTCGCTGAACAGGAAGAACTCGATCTCGGGATGGGTGTAGAAGGTGAAACCCTTCTCGGCGGCGGCCGCCAGCGTCCGACGCAGCACGTGCCGCGGATCCGCCCAAGACGGTGAACCGTCCGGCAGCTGCAGGTCGCAGAACATGCGGGCGACCTCGCCGGCGCCGCTGCCGCCCTCGAACGGGAAGATCTGGAATGTCGCCGGATCCGGGAGCGCGACCATGTCCGACTCGTAGACCCGGGTGAATCCCTCGATCGCTGAGCCGTCGAAGCCGATCCCCTCCTCGAAGGCATCTTCGAGTTCGGCCGGCGCCACGGAGACCGATTTCAGCATTCCCAGCACGTCGGTGAACCAGAGCCGGACGAAGCGGATGTCCCGCTCCTCCAGGGTGCGCAGCACGAATTCCCGCTGACGGGACAACTGCGAGGAGGAGGCGGGACTACCGGATTCGTTCGCGCTTTCCGTGGGCACATCCATGGGCACAGTCTGCCCTATGTGGCGCGGACGGCGCGATGTCGCCGCGGAATAAACTGTTGCTCAAGGCGCGAAGCCCGATCACATACGCCGCTCACCCGGGGGGCATGAGTCAGCAATCAGGTAGGCGTTACGCATGTCCTCGGTCCCGCTGGGCTCTACCTTATAGCCCAGGAACGGATCGTGTCCGGCCTGTACACACATTTTACCGTCTCCAATGCCTGCCAGCTGGACCCATTCGTCATGGTTCGAACAGTTCTTCCAAAACGTGGAGTTATTGTCCGCGCCTACGTGGAAATAGCCACAGCCGGTGCCACCAGGAGCTTCTGGCCCACCCGCCATCGCGACGCTCGGAATGGCCAGCGCCACCCCCACAGCAAGCACCGTTCCGGCACAGACCCGGGCAGCGCGCGACGTGAATCCAAACATGAGTTTAGCCTTTCAGAAGCTGTTCGAAGATTATTCGAGGCAGTATTCGGTTAACGCGTGGACCGGATCCAGTCGGTTGGTTCATTCGAGTCCGCGCCCGAGTCGAAGCTTGGCGAAGCGTAACACGCATATGCGATCGAAATAGGGCGTCTGGAACCTTAGCCGTAGCCTCCGCACTCACGGCTCGGCGGCGCCAACATCCGGGCATGCCAAACTATTCGAACGGACATTAATTGGAGTCATTAAATTCTCGTTGGTAATCCGTATCCCGCAGAATCCAGACTAATCGAACCGGAATCACAACCTATAAATGAGGCCCAATCACCAGAATTGTGATCACGGCAATCCGGTCTCCGGAGACGTCTTTCTCATCTGGGCCATACATCCAGTAAATGCGCCACGCGCCGGGCGTGCGGTTTTCGGCATACGAGTCCCACACTTTTTCATCCTCGAGCCCGGGAAACTGCTCATACTGATGCGATCGCAAGCCGGGATATCGGGGATCTGTTTGCAGAAGGCCTAGTGCCTTGCGAACTTTCTTCAACTTCGCGCTCGAGGCTGCCCCAGCCGCCTGGAGAGAGTGCAAGGTAGCGGCCGCATCGGAAGAAAACCTCAGCTGATAGTCGCTACTCATCTCCGTTATCCTCGACGTAGACGGTGAAATCACCAAGATCGACAGTCGTGCCTCGTTGGGCTTCGGAAACACCCTTACGCACTCTCGCCGCCAGCTGACCGTCTTCCCACACTCCGAGCTCGCGCTCGGGAATCGACACCACGGGAGTAAGGAGCAAAACACCGTCATCGTTGGTGGCTACTCGATACCGACGCCCCGGCCTCGCCCCAGCGCGACCCAACGAAACTCGGCCCCGGGGATCGGCTTCAGCCTCTGCCACAGTCTCAAACTCGCCAAATACAGTCGTCACATTTTTACCCTACTACCACATTGGGGTAATGGGGTGTTCTCTGCGCTCTGAACGTTGAGGGAGCTAACCAGCTTTCCTGCAGGTTGTCATTGGAACGGGGGCATCTCGGGCGCCGGAGAGATGGCTCAACCTGACCGAAACGACACAAACTCGGTGGTAGCCGCGCACATTCGTCAGCACAGCGGTAGAAACGATTGTGGAGTTACTCGTGTAGGTCCCGGCCCGCGATGGGTTCGCCTATCGGCGTCTGCGCCGCAGAAACTCTGAAGAAAGCGGATATGCCATGACCCAGCTTCGCCTTGCCCTGGCCCAGATAAATCCGGTAATCGGCGACTTCGCAGGAAACATCGAGCGCATCGTGCACTCGGTACGCGACGCCCGCGAAGCCGGCGCGCAGCTCATCGCCGTCGGCGAAATGGCGCTGACGGGGTATCCGGTGGAAGATCTGGTGCTGCGGGAGTCCTTCATCGCCGCCAGCCAATCGGCCTTCGTCGACCTGCGGCACCGGCTTTCGGCAGAGGGGCTCGACGACATCGCGATAGTAGTCGGGACCCTGGACGCCGACGGTTCGGTGCGGCCGCAGGCCACCGGCCCACGCGGCCTGGTCGGCGCCCGTAACGCCGCGGTCATGCTGCACGGCGGCCGAGTCATTGCCGTACATAACAAGCATCATCTGCCAAACCATGGCGTGTTCGACGAGGACCGACACTTCGTCCCCGGCAACGAGATCAGCGTGGTGACGTTGCGTGACCCGGACGGTAACGCCTCGCGCGACATCCGCACGAGCATGGTGGTCTGCGCCGACCTCTGGTACGACAGCGGCCCGATCGCAAAGTGCGCAGACGAGAACGTCGACCTGCTGATCTGCATCAACGCCTCACCGCACGAGACAGGCAAAGATTTGGCGCGGCTAACGGTCTGCCGCCGGGTGGCGCGGCGGACCGGCGCGATCGTGGCCTACGTGAATCTGGTGGGCGGCCAGGACGAACTGGTCTTCGACGGCAGTTCACTGGTGGTTCACCCCGACGGGCGTGTGCTGGCCCATGCGCCTTCCTTCGACGAAAGCCTGCTAGTGGTAGACCTGGAAATTGCCCAGGAGGGAATACTTCCTAACGTCACCGGCAGAACGCCGCTCACAGAACAGGCCGTCCGTGAACCCATACGGGCGGCGCACGCCGACCTGCGGCTACCCCGCCTGTTAATTAACTCCCCCGTCCCACGAACGTCGGTCCGCCGGGAACTATCCGCGGAACAGCAGACATGGCAGACGCTGCAACTCGGCCTGGCCGACTACGTACGAAAAAACGGCTTCCATTCGGTGGTGCTGGGGTTGTCAGGCGGGATCGACTCCTCGGTCTGCGCGGCGCTTGCCTGTGACGCACTGGGTGCCGAGAACGTATACGGCGTCTCACTTCCGAGCGAGTTCTCGTCGCAGCACTCGTGTGACGACGCCACGGATCTGGTGGCACGCACCGGGATGCCGCATCGGGTCATCCCGATCGATCCGATGATGAAGACGTTCCACGACGAGCTGCCACTGACCGGGCTGGCCGCGCAGAATCTGCAGGCCCGGATCCGGGCGGTACTGCTGATGGGCATCTCCAACTCCGAGGGTCACCTGCTGCTATGCACCGGGAACAAGAGCGAGATAGCGGTCGGGTACTCGACGATGTATGGCGACGCCGTCGGTGGTTTCGCCCCAGTTAAGGACATCTACAAGACGGACCTGTGGCAGCTCGCCCAGTGGCGCAACGAGTTCGCCATGTTGCATGGCAAGCAACCGCCGATACCCGAGAACAGCATCGCCAAGCCGCCCTCGGCGGAGCTTAGCCTGGACCAGGTCGATGCCGGCTCGCTGCCGCCGTACGAGCTGCTAGACGCGATCCTGCAGCTCTACATCGATGTGGACTGGGGATGCGAGGAGATCATCACCGCCGGTTACGACGCGGACGTCGTGGCACGGGTGGCGAGCATGGTGAACGCGGCCGAACATAAACGCCGGCAGGCTCCGCTCGGCCCCAAGATTGGCATGAAGGCCTTCGGGCGAGACCGGCGGCTGCCGATCACGCATTGCTTCGCGCAGTGACCGCCCTTTGTCGCCAGACCAACAATTCTGGCTAACGTTCAACGGCGCGTAGTCCCACAGCACGGATACCGGTAGCGACAGGATGCGATCGTCGTAACGAAAACAGTGCTCGCCCAAGTGCAACACCATGCCAGCGACCGGTGTTCATTCGCAATCTGCCGGCTTGCTGATGCAAGGCGACGAGGCCTACCTCCCTCCCGTGCTTCTTTACGGCTCCCGCTGCCTCATGCGCGATCTATGCCACATATTGGCTCCGGCGCCGCCGATGTCCCTACGCTGGAAGTGTCATCGAGCCCCTGGGGACCCGTAGCGGCTTCAAGGCATAAGGAGATCGACATGGACAACTCTGCACGCTCGGCCGAGCCCTCGCTCTATGGCGGGCCGCCCAACCGCCGAATACGGCTGGGCGATATCGCGGCCGCCAAACAGCGTGGTGAACGGTGGCCAATGCTCACCTCCTATGACCAATACACCGCGCAGCTCTTCGATGAGCTGGGGATTCCCGTGTTGCTAGTTGGCGACTCGGCATCGAACAATGTGTTCGGCAACGACACCAGCCTGCCGGTCACAGTGGATGAGCTCCTTCCGCTGGTGAGAGCCGTGGTGCGCTCCACGCGGCGAGCGCTGATCGTCGCGGATCTTCCCTTCGGTTCCTACGAGGCATCCCCGCAACAGGCGTGGGATACCGCGGTGCGCTTCATGAAGGAAGCAGGCGCGCACGCCGTGAAGCTGGAGAGCGGCCTCCGCTGCGCCGCGCAGATCGATATGCTCAGCTCCGGGGGCATCCCGGTGATGGCGCACGTGGGATTCACCCCGCAACGCGAACACGCCCTGGGCGGATACCGGGTGCAGGGCCGCGATCACGCCGCCGAGCAGCTGGCCGCCGACGCCGAGGCCGTGCAGGATGCGGGCGCCTTCGCGGTGGTGCTCGAGATGGTGCCGGCGGACGTTGCCGAACGCATCACCCACAAGCTCCGCATCCCGACCGTCGGCATTGGCGCGGGGCCGGACTGCGACGCTCAGGTCATGGTGTGGCAGGACATGGCCGGACTCAGAACCGGGAAGCTGCCGCGATTCGTCAAACAGTTCGGCGACGTTCGGGGCGAGCTACGCCGGGCCACCGAGGGCTTCGCCGCCGAGGTCCGCGACGGAAGTTTCCCCGACGCCGAGCATTCGTTCTAGGCATTCGGCAACGCGGCGCCCGTTGCTAACTACTTATGGCTTGCTTGTAGTTGTCTGCGACCTTCCGGGCGACGGGCATCATCCGGCGCTCGTAATCGTTGGGCAGCGCGTCCGAGGGTTGGTCCTGGCTGACGGTAAGAGTGATCACGGCAGCGCCGATCCGGAACTCGAAGGAGAAGGTTCCCCTGCCTCGGTAGTCCTTACCCATCTTGACGTAGGACTGGTCACCCACGGGCGTTGCGGTATCGCGAACGGCCGTGTAGTCACCGCCCGGCGCCGCCTTGAATCGCTCGACATATTGCTTGGCGTGGTCGGCGCTGTCCCATTGGGTGATGTTCACGCCAGATTCGGCTATTTCGTTGGTGAACCGATCGACCTCGAGGCGTTGACAGCTTCGCTCGATCTTCTGCTCGTCCGGACCACCCACCTCGTTGAGGATCAGCTTCTCCTGCGCCAACGCGCTCGCCGGCTTCTGGGTGTACTGGGTGAAGTCGTCCGCGCTGATCAGCGGGCACGGGTTGATCAGTTTCTGATAGGGCGTCGGATAGGTGATCGACGCCGGGCCTCTGGGCGGTGCCGCCAGCGCGGCCGCGGCCTCTTCCGAGGCATGAGTGGTGAGCGCGGCTACCCCGGTTTTAATGAATACGGCGACGGAGTTATCGGGCTTGACCACGACGGCAAAGTGGTAACCCAACGAGTTGGGTTTGGGTTCGGTGTAGACATCAACGCCCGCGACTTGCTTCTTTCCGCCCTGCTGAGCGAGTGCGCCGAGGTAGGTCAACAGACCCTGCGATAGCGGGGTGGGTTTCTGAGTGACGTACACCTTGGCGAAAGTGGTCCCCGTGCCGGTGCCCTGGGAGTAGGTGCAGTTGGAGTCGAACAACGAGGTGAACGAATCCAGACTCTGCGGCTGACTGCCCTGCGCACCGATGACGATTCCGGGTTCATGCGGCTGGCCGTCCTTGCCCAACGGGGCGGGGATGTCACGGTCGACGTATTCGTGCTCGATGATCATGGGCTGAGCCAAATGCTGCTTAGCGCCGCTGCCGGTGTGGTTGAGATTGCCCTGGTATCCCTTGATGTCCTTGGCAACCGTCTGCATGGTGACGAGACCACAGGCGTCATATACCGGGTTGCCCGCATACGACGGAACCTTCTGCTCAAATGACGTCTGGAAACCGGTTCTACTGGGCTTTTTGTGGCTGGCCTTGGAATTGTTGTCGCTGCCGTCGCGGAGCACTACCACCAGGGTCGCGCCAACGGTGAGGACAACAATCGCCACCGTGAGCAACACCCATAATCGGGCCCGCGACCGGCGGTGCGGCGGGGGAGGCGCCCCGAACTGCTGGGGAGATGGCGGCGGGTATTGACCCGGATACTGCCCCGGCGGATACGAGGAATGCACCGTATTCTCCTGCGGTAATCGGACGACATGACCTTGTGAGATTAGTCGATAGCGGCGAGGGTTAGGCGGACGCGGACGCGGACGCCTGTCGGACTACCTGCGCTCGGCCTGCAGTAATAGGAACAACGGATATTCGAAATTCGCGCGCCACCAGGGATCTTCCAGCTGCTCGCTAGTTGGGTGCGGTTCCGACAAGCTGGTGAGAATGAAACCGCCGCGAAACAGCGCCGACGTGTACTGCTCGAGGGGACGGAAGGTGCAGCGAACGCCCGCAGGGGAGGTCAACCCGGCAACATTGAACGGCTGAACCACAGACCGGGCACTGAAGTAAGACTCGGCCGGTATGTGGCCGGCTGACTCGTCGCCCGGCGCGTATTCCGCACTGGAGTGGAAATTGTTGAAACAAGGGTGAAGCATCAAGATGACGAGCTTGCCGCCAGGCTTAGCCACTCGACCCAGTTCCCGCAATGCCCGGTCGGGATCGGCAAGGTCGTTCATTACGTGGTTACATACCACCACGTCGAATGACCCATCCGGCTCATCGATTGCCTCGATCGAGGAAGCGTAATACTTCGCCCGAAGGCCTAGCCGGTCCCGTTCCGTCCTTGCCGCATCGACGAGGTTAGGGGAGAGATCGATCCCCGTAACCTCGGCGCCTTCGCTGGCCAGCCGGCGAGACAGGTACCCCTCGCCGCAGCCGGCATCCAGGACACGCAGGCCGCGACACACGCCCAACGCGTCTAGGACGGCGCCATCTGTCAATTCGACGCGATATCGATCCAGGCCGTCGCGAATGATTTTCGTCCAAAATTCGGCATTTATGGAGTAAGAATCACGGCCGCCGCCAACGCTCACACCACTTGCGCCTTTCGTCGAACTCCCCGCCGAGCTAAGGATAGGGCGGATGAGTTGGCCTGTAAGCCGGATTCTGTGACACCGCGAGCCTTGCGGCGTCGCGGCCGGCAATCATCCATCTGGGCGCGCCGTTACCGACGCGCTCGGTGCGGTCTACCCGCGGACTCGGGCGGGCCGCCCTCGAACATCCGCGCAAGCCGCCAAAGGTGGCTCTCCTGACCTTGCTCCGGGTGGGGTTTACCGAGCCGCCGCCGTCACCGGCGGCGCTGGTGGTCTCTTACACCACCGTTTCACCCTTACCACGCCGAGACGTGGCGGTCTGCTTTCTGTGGCACTGTCCCGCGGGTCGCCCCGGGTCGCCGTTAGCGACCACCCTGCCCTGTGGAGTCCGGACTTTCCTCGACAGCGCTTGCGCACCGCCGCGATCGCCCGGCCAACTCATCCGCGCAGGTGATGCTACGGCAAGCTCAGTGCAGATATTCGTCGAGCCAGCGCCCTACCTGCTCATTGACGAGCTCTCTTTCCTGCGCCTGCGGGAGGCAATGAGCACCGCCGGGCACAGTTATGAGTTTCTTCGGCTCCGAGAGTAGTTCGAATGCCTGCCGGCTTTGCCTCACCGGTACCTCACGATCCGCTGTGCCGTGGATGAGCAAGGTCGGTGCCGTGAGACGCCGCACGCCGGCCTCGACATCGCGCACCTCGAACACTTCCTCCAGGAAGGCCAGCCCGACCTCCTGCCCCTCCTCGACCGTAAAGCCGTCCCGCCGTGCCACAGCCATCTTCTCCGGAGTGATGAACGGAGCAAATGTCGCGTTCAAAAAATAGATGGCAGGCCACAACAGGCATACGGCATCGGGGTCGGCCGACCTGCTGTGCAACGCAACGGTCGCGCCGTAGCTTTCGCCGATCACCCCCAGTCGATCAAATCCACATGAGCGCGCAAACGACCAAACGCACTCATAATCCGCAACCTGCCTAGCTATCGTCATATCGCGATAGCGACCGGTACTTTCACCAACGCCGCGGAAGTCAAACCGAAGAGACGCAATCCCACTATCGGCGAGGACCCTCGCGAGCGTGCCGTAAAGCCCTTCGGGTCCATCTTTTTGGCCGCCAGGCCCACCATGCAGCATGACGACCAGGCTCTTAGGACGCGCGTCTCGCGGGGCCGCATACGCCGCCGCAAGGCGATCATCGTCGATGCGGAGATCAAGCCGATGCTCACGAACGCTAGTAGCTGCCTGGCCCATGTTGGTTGCTGCGCGATTGGCTAGTAGGCCTCGGCCTTGAACGGCAAGTCGAAACCGTACTTCCAGCCCTTGAGAGTGGACAGGATTGGCATGTTCTGCGTCTGCAGCGTGTACATGCCGGGAGGGTAGGAATCCGCTACTTTGCCCTCATTATCGCGCACCGTGGGCCTGGCGCCCATCTTGATCTCGTTGTCGTGGCGCGGGAACCGCCAGACGAGCGTGTCCCTGCTGTGGTCGAGCCACTCGATGATGTCGATGAACTCGCCGCGAATGCTATCCAGTAATCCCACAAGTCCCCTTGCGCATAACGAGCGTCTCAAGATAACGCCACAGTACCGGATTGAGACAAGCCGAATCGGTCGGATTCAGTCAGCCAGGTCTTTCCCTTAAATCGTGACCCGCGCCAACCGACGCGCCCATTCGTGCGCACATACGGGTCACGCCGATCTCATTCGAGAGGGGTTGGACGGCGCCAAGAGCATGGCTTAACCGCCTAGACGACTTTAAACGACGTTTTGTGACTAAATGCCGGCGGCATTTAGTCACAAAACGTCGTTTGGAACCGTCCTTCGCCTGCCGGCCATTCTAAGTCATGGCGTCCATGGCCTGATTTGCCAGCTGGTCCGCCGCGGAGTTCTGCGCCCGCGGAATCCAGGTGTAACTGATCCGGGCGAACTGACCCGCCAACCGCTGTGCCTGCAGCGCCAGCGGCCGCATATTCGCGTGTTTGATCTTCCAGCGGCCGGACATCTGCTCCACGACCAGTTTGGAGTCCATTCGAACCTCGACGGCCTGCGCCCCTAACTCGGCGGCGGCCTCAAGGCCGGCGATAAGCCCGGAATACTCGGCAACGTTGTTCGTAGTCACCCCTAGGAATTCACTTCGCTCGGCGAGGACATCGCCGGTGGCGGGATCGCGCACCAGCGCACCGTATCCGGCCGGCCCGGGATTGCCGCGCGAGCCGCCGTCGGCCTCGACTATCACCTGGTTCATAGCCCCGACTCCGGCGTCCGAATCAGGATGCGGCCGCACTCGTCGCAGCGCACCACCTCGTCCTCCGGGGCCGCCTTGAGCTCCGCCAACGCAGTGCCGAACAATTCCAGTTGGCAGCCCTGACAGCGCTTGGCGCGAAGCGCCGACGCGCCAACACCGCCGTTGCTCGCGCGGAGCCGCTCGTAGAGCTCGAGCAGATCCGCCGGAAGCTCGGCGACCAGTTTGGTCCGCTCGGCCTCGCGGCGAGAATCCTCAACGTCGATCTCGGCGAGGGCCGCGTTCCGTCGCTCGATGGTGGCGTAGTATTCGCCCCGCAGCTGCTGAAAGCGCTGCGCGGCCGCTGAAAGGTCGACGTCCACCGCGTCTCGCTGCTCCATGATCTCGAGCTCACGGTCCTCCAGCTCACCCTGCTTGGCCGCCAGGGTCTGCACCTCGTGTTGCATGCTCTCGAGCTCCCGTGGCGAGGAAATGGCGCCGGAGTCCATCCGAGACTTGTCGCGCTGCGCGCGAGCCTGCACCGTTTCGACCTCGAACTCAAGTGCCCGGATCTGCTTATCGAGATCGCCGACGCGCTCGCGGAACTGCTCCAGAGAACCTTCAGCGTCGGAAACCTCCGCATTCAGACGCTCCAACTCGGCCAGCTCGGGCAGATTGTTCCTTCGATGCGTGAGCTGATTCCGGGCGGTGTCGACCGCCTGAACGTCAAGCAGGCGCAATTGAATGGCTGGAGTGGCTTTCATGGCACCTTCACAGTCCAGGGATCGGTCACTAGGTCGGACACTTCTATGTCTACGGTTCTGCCGAGATCTTCCCGAAGAAACCAGGCGGCTTGGTCCAGCCACGGGCGCTCGGTCGCCCAGTGGCCGGCGTCGATCAGCGCCGGGCCGCCCGTGTGCGACCCAGCCGCCGCAAACTCCGATGCCACGTGATGACGTATATCAGACGTGACGAACACATCCGCGCCTGCGGCGGCGGCATCGCCGAGCATGCTGTCGCCCGCACCACCGACGACCGCTACCCGGCTGATCAGCCGATCCGGGTCCCCCGAGGCCCGAATGCCGACTGGCGCCGCCGGCAGCACGGCGGCGACATGCTGGGTAAACGCGCGCAACGTCATGGGCGTGGGAAGCGTTCCCACCCGGCCAAGGCCGGTACTCGCGTCGACGGGCGCCAGCTCGGTCATCTGAAACGCCGGCTCTTCGTATGGGTGGACCTGCAGCAGCGCTCGAACCACGGCGGCTCGGTGCGAGCGCGGCAGGATGGTCTCGATCCGGGTCTCACGGACTTCATTGACGCGGCCCACCTCACCGAACGCGGGTCGCGCGGCGGTGCCCGGCACGAACGTGCCGATGCCCTCTATGAGAAACGCGCTTCGTTCATAGTTGCCACCGCTACTACCTGCGCCAGCCTCACATATGGCGTCGAGCACGCGCTGCGCGTCCGCGGTCGGGACGGTGGTGGCTAGGGCATCCAGCGGAAAGGGGTCGACGCCTCGCAGCGGAGCGAGCCCCTCACTCGGCAGTCCCAACGCGACGGCAAGCGCGTCGCTGACTCCAGGCCGCGCGGCGTCGGCATTGGTATGCGCGACCTGGAGCGAGATACCCGCAGAGACGAGTTGGTGCAGCAGACGCCCCTTCGGGGTGTCGGTGGCAACGGTGTGCACACCTCGCAACAAGAGCGGATGGTGGGCGAGAATCATGTCGGCGCCGACCTGGATGGCCTGCGCCACGGTGTCATCGGTGACGTCCACTACCAAGAGGATTCGGCGCACGGGTGCGGCTCGATCCCCGCAAACGAGACCCACCTTGTCCCACGACTCCGTCAGTGCAACCGGGTATCGGCGTTCTACTGCAGTAATGGCCTCGGAGACGGTACAGACTTTCGACACCTGGGTAACGCTACCGGCTTCGCGAAATGCACTCCGAACGGCGCATCCAGCCTCCGAATGGTGTATAAATTCTGGCCAAATAGTCACAATATGGTAGCCATTAACCCCAAATACCCGTTTTGTCTCGCGCCGAAATCTGGGCCCGGATTTATGATGTGATTACTCCTCGGTGTCGGTGTGCTAGGCCGGCGACTCCGGGAGAGGTGGGCTGGGCAGGGGCGCGCATGTCCTAACGCGCGCCCTTCCCGTTATGCGAATACGCAATCTCATATCTACCAAAGAATTAGATACACGGCTACATTGTGGCAAATCGCCGCGACTACGGTGGCGGCGTGAAAAAACTCGTGATGACCGAACACCTTGGGCCAGGGGTTAGGCCATTTAGTGGCATAAAAAATCGCGCCGATTGTATAGGCGAGGCCGCCTGTCCCCAACAACACCAGGGCGGCGACACCGCCCGAGGTCATCATGTCGGGCAACACGACGACCGCGGCCCAGCCGATCGCTAGATACAAGGGCACGGCGACCCACCGGGGAGCGCGGGGCCAGATGAGTTTCATCGTGGCCCCCGCTATCGCAGCCAACCACACCACGCCGAGCAGGATCTCACCCGTCCGCTTCGGCAGTAACAGCAGGCTGAACGGGGTGTATGTGCCGGCAATGAAGATGAAGATCATGGCGTGGTCGAGCCGCTTCATCACCGCGTATCCGAGCGGCCGCCACGTCCTGCGGTGGTAGAGCGCGCTAATGCCGAACAGGCCACAGCTGGTCATCGCGTAGACGGCGCAGCTTGCCAGCGGCACCCAACCCGGGCGGCTACCGGCCAGTGAACAGAGCACAATGCCGCCGACCACGGCGACGGCGAACGCATAAAGATGAATCCAGCCTCGCATGCGGGGACGGCCCTGCAGGATCGCCGCTAAGGTCTGGGCCGCATTCTGAGGCAGCGAGGCGGGCGAAGCCTGGCGATTCACCGATCCGGACAACGCCGGGTTAATGGACGTCATGACTCAAGGTTACGGACCATTGCACGCAGCTCGACGCTAGGCTGACTCGCCGGAGTCCTGACGCATCGCTGCCAGGAGTTCGCTGACTCCCACAAACCGGACACCCCGGTCCCGAACGTCTTTGATGATCGAGGGTAACGCCTTGATGATCTTTTTATTGTTCGAATTGAAACCATCGTGACACAGCACGATAAATCCGGAAGTGATGATCTTCCCTAGCCGACTCACGTTCTTCTCGGCCGTCGAAGCGGGATGAAACCGGTCCGACCACAAAATGGTGGTGTAGCCCATCTCGGCCGCAACTCGCTCCAGCGCACCGGAGAACCGCCCGTATGGCGGGCGAAACAACACCGGCGTCTTCTTCGTGGTTTGTTCGATTACCTTGTGTGTCCGACCTAGCTCGTCCCGCGCGGTAGTGGAATTGGCATGGGACATATCCGGATGGGTGTATGAATGATTGCCAATCTCGTGGCGCTCCGCGACCTGGCGGGCAAGGTTGGGGTAGCGCGCCACATGCTTGCCCATCATGAAGAAGGTCGCCGGCGCGTCGGCGTCGGCGAGGGCCTTGAGGACATGCGGGGTATACGACGGGGTCGGGCCGTCGTCAAAGGTTAATGCGGCGATCGGCTGATCCGGGCTTCCCCGCCATACCGTAAGTCTCGCGCCTAGGGTCCCCATCCCTTGCCGTGTTACCGCAAAGCCGGAGTCGTTATCCTCCGAGAAATATCTATCCCCGGCGACTCCGCCAACGACACCCACAGCAGCCGCAGCGGTTAACCCCGCTCCCAGCTGCAACACGGTCCGTCTTTCCATCGCGAAGCCTCCAGTCAAACGTACAAGTAATTTAATCCATCACCGCAACAGGCGTAGGACGAGAGCCATAGTCGACATCGGACAGTGGGTAAGGTCACAACGCTGAACTAGGATGCGGGTCGCCCCCGTTTGGCCTGGGGTAGTGAGCAGGTTGGAGTTCCGCCGGGCATTCGGTGACGATTTCGTGCTACCAGTCGATAGGCTGGCTCCGCGAGCCAGGAACTCGGCGGAATCCGCAGCAGCCATCCCATGGGACGCCAGACGGACTTGGCGTCTATCAACAGCCGAGCTACTGCCTGTGGGCCGCTAAAGATGCGGCCGGATTCATCGATCCACTGCACCGCCTCGTCGCACTGTTGCATGGTCAAACCCAACGGGTCAATGTCGACAGTTTGCCAGGGCGCCACGGTGGCACGGCTGCGAATGTGGCGCGTGATGAATCGGGCACACGAGCTACAGAATGCGCAGTCCCCGTCATAGAGGAACACGGGCCTAGCAGATATTTCCGTCACGTATTCCATTGTGGCTCAGGTAAGGCCCTTTTTCGCCAGCAAAGCCCGCATCTCGGGCAGAAAAGCCGCGAACCACATTCGGTAGCCGCGATCGTTGGGATGGAAAAAATCGCCGGCGACGAGTTTTAGCGGGGACCCGGCGTCGGCGAATGTGGTAGCCAGCTTGGCCCGGCACACGCCATGAGAGTCGGCCAGCTCTCGCATTATCGGTTGATAAACGGGATGGGCCTTCACCAAAGCAACGTCGGCGACGATGGTCTTCTCGGCCGGCAGTTGCTTCAGCAGCTCCTCGAGGTGGGCCCGGTATTCCGGGAGCGGGACACCCCTGACCGCATCGTTTGCGGACACTGTGACCAGCACGATGTCCGCCTCCTCCAGTGGGGCGAGAGGCAGCTGGTTGGCGACGACCTCGGCCACCTTGGCGCCGGTGCGGCTGAGATTGGTCAGGCGAACAGACCGGCCAGTCTGTTCAGCGATATATGAGACTGCGAGTCCCGCCAGCCCCTTCTCGGGTGAGCTCGCGCCGATGCCCTGCATGATGGAATCACCCAGCACTACCATGTGCAGCGAATCGGGTTGCGGCGGCCGCTCATTTCCGGTTTGCCAGTGGGCGGCATAGCGTGGGCGCTGGGCAAAGACACGCCGCAGCCGAATCGCCAACACGACTATGACACCGAGCACGCCGAGCAGGCCCACCCACAGATAATCAGCCATGCCCTATTCATAGTTCACACATCACAGCACGTTGCGGGCACACTGAAGTTTGTGACGGGAAGACACAGTGCCGGAATTCTGCTGTTTCGACGTAGAGACGGCCGCATCCAGGTCCTACTCGCCCATATGGGCGGGCCATTTTGGGCACGTAAGGACGCGGGAGCATGGTCGATACCCAAGGGCGAATATCAGACGGACGAAACGGCAGAGGCGGCGGCGCGGCGAGAGTTCCGGGAAGAGCTGGGGTTGCCCGCTCCCATGGGTGAACTTATCGAACTCGGCACGGTGAAACAGTCCGGCGGCAAGGTCGTCACCGCCTGGGCGCTAGAGGGCGACCTGGACCCTGACCGAATGGCCCCTGGGACATTCGAGCTGGAATGGCCCAAGGGCTCCGGCCAGGTCTCGGAGTTTCCGGAGATCGACCGAGTCGAGTGGTTCGAAGCCGCTCAGGCCGACGAGAAGATTGTCGCGGCGCAACGAACATTCCTCGAACGACTCGTCGAACGACTAGACACGTGAGGGATGGCTAGGAACCATTCGTGGGGGTTGTCGTCCCATGTGTTCCCCAGGGCTTGACGGCTGGGCGCCCGGGCTACGCCTTAACCGTCGGGAGGCCGGGCCATCGAATATAACTGCTGCCCGAACTGAGTATCTCAAGTACCTGATTGCAGTAAAGTACCTGTCTCGTATCATGAGACCTGTGGAGGGAATCGCACCGGAAGACCGCCTGTTGACGGCAATCAAAAAAGTCGAGCAAGCCACCCAGCGCGCCAAGGAGGAGGCTTTAGCAAAGGAGGGCATAGCCAAGGCCCAATACAACGCGTTGCTTGTGCTGAGTAGCGTGCAAGGCATCACGAGTGCGGAGCTCGCCCGCAGATGTTCCGTGACGCCGCAGGCCATGAACGAGACCGTGGCACGCCTAGAGCGACAGGGCTGGATTACCCGCGCGCCCCATCCCGAACACCGACACGTCCTCGAGGCGCGCCTTACCCCCACGGGCGAATCGGTACT
>DATATO010000126.1:0-3950 GCA_036268755.1 Mycobacteriales bacterium
ATCATCAACGACATCATGGCGGTGACGGTACGCACGTTCTATCCACCCGCGCCCGACGTCGTTGACGTCACCGCGTGGGAACTCGCGCCGGTGAACGAGTTGCCCCCCCTGCGTCAGCGGCGCCTCGATAGCTTCCTGACGTTTCTGGGACCGGGCGGATTCGCCACTCCCGACGACCTGGAGGCTTTGGAGTCCTGTCAGCAGGGCTTCGTCAGCGGCGGGGTCGAATGGAGCGACATCTCCCGCGGAATGGGCCGCTCACCCCTGGCCAACGACGAGGAACAAATGCGCGCATTCTGGCGGCGCTGGCAGCACCAGATGGGCGTCGCGGCGGACCTGGCAGGTGCCCGTTGACCGCGATGGCGCCGTCACAGCACGTTTTGTTGAGGCAGCAGGTGGAGGAATTCCTTTACGCCGAGGCCGCTTTGCTCGATACGTGGGCGCTCGACGACTGGCTGCTGCTCTTCGACGAGGACGCTAAGTACGAGGTGCCCTGCAACGATGCGCCCGATGGCGATCCGGCCCGCGACCTGATGCTCATCGACGACAACTATGCCCGCCTGGCGTCCAGGGTCACCCGGCTCGACAGCCGGCGAGCCCACCGCGAATACCCGCATTCCCGAACGAATCACCAGGTGTTCAACGTGCGAGTACAAGACGTATCAGCCGAAGAGCTTTCGGTGACAACGTCGTTCACGGTGTGGCGATTCCGAGGAGGACGCACTAGCTGCTACGTCGGCACGTACCGCTATAGGCTGCGCCGCAGCGACGGCGGCTTCCGGATCGCCGCCAAGCGAGCGGAATTAGATATGACGGATCTGCGGTCCGTTGGGGACGTGGCGATCATCCTATGAGCGGCGCACTGGCCGGCCGGACGGCAATAGTCACCGGAGCCGCCTCCGGTATCGGCCTGGGCATCTCAGCACGGCTGATCGCCGATGGTGCAGCGGTTTTCGCTGCGGCCCGCAGCAAGGAAGACCTGGAACGCGTGTACGAGCACGCACGCATCGCGGGCGGATTCGTCGGTGAACTCCACCAACCCGGCGCGGCCGAAGACTTGGTGCGGACGGCGGTCGAGACTATCGGCCACGTCGACGTTCTGGTCAACAATGCCGGCGGCGGCGTAATCCTGCCCACCCTTGAGCACACCGAAGAGACACTGCGAACAACCGTCGACAACAACCTGTGGACGACGATCCACTGCGTTCGAGCGGTGTTGCCGCACATGGTCTCTCGAGGCCACGGTCGCATCGTCAACATCGGTGCCGACTCAGTGCGTACCGGCCTGGTGGATCACGCGATGTACAACGCGGCGAAGGGCGGCGTGCACGCGATGGTCACCGGTATCGCACGCGAGTTCACGGGCGCCGGGATCACCGCTAATACGGTGGCGCCGTGTTATGTCCGCACACCGGAACTAGCCAACCTTGTCGAATCCGGAGACGCGCCAACGCGTCTTATGCGGGTCGTGGAGGAGGCGACGGCTATTGTTCCGATGGGACGGCCCGGCGATCCAGCCGAAGTCGCCGCAGCCGTCGCCTTCCTTGCCGGCGAAGACAGCCGATTCATCACCGGGCAAACGATTTACGTCAATGGTGGCAGCAGCATGGGCTGATGGCCCTTTCCCGCCAGCGGCGTCCCACTTTTGAGCGATAAAGATCGCTCGATAGGAGGAGTTCCGTTCACCCATGGAGTTAGACAATGGAATGCATCACACGGAATTTTAGATATCCGCCGACCTTCGAATCTAAGGAGCCCACGCCCATGCCCACGGGTGCGATCGAAACCGTCGACGTCGTCATTGTCGGGGCTCGCTGTGCGGGTACCGCCGCCGCGGTACCCCTCGCCCGCACCGGCCGAGCGGTGGTCGTCTTGGACAAAACGCGTTTTCCTGCCGACACGATGTCCACACATGTTCTCGTTCCAAATGGAGTTCAGGAACTACAGCACATGGGAGCACTCGGCAAGATTCTCGCACTGGGACCGGCTAAGACCATGTACCTCACGTTGAACGACGGCGAACTCGAGATTCGCGAGCGGTTCAAACCTTTCGCCGGAATAGATTTCGGCCTGTGCATTCCGCGAGATCAGCAGGACGTGCTCCTCGTGGAGGCTGCGCGTGATGCCGGAGCAGAAGTGCGCGAACGATGCGCGGTTGAAGAGGTTGTGTGGCGGGACGGCCGTGCAGTGGGCGTGCGCTACCGGACGAAGGAAGGGGATTTCGAGATCCACGCCAAGCTCGTGATCGGTGCTGACGGACGCAAGTCTCGCATCGCAGCCGAGGTGGACGCGTGGACCCCTTATCGTGCGTCGAAAAACGGTCGTGGGTTCGCGTTCCGTTACCTTGATGATCCGCTCGGGGAAGATGCGCCCAGCGAGTTCCAAATTTACCGCGCCAATGGCAACCAGGCGCTGGTCTTACCGTCGTGCCCGGCCGGCCGAACGCTCGTGGTACACATGTGCCCATCCGAGGATATTCCGGCGTTCCGCGCTGATCCCGAAGGCTCTTGGCAGGCAAAGCTCGACCAGGATCCGTTGCTGCGTCGCCGCGTCGGCGCAGCAACCAATATGAGCAAGATACGTAGTACTGACGACCTGTGCGCGTACTACCGAAGGTCGAGTGGACCGGGGTGGGCGCTGGCAGGCGACTCGGGGCATTTCAAGGACCCGGTCACCGGCAACGGCATGCGCGACGCGCTGAGACATGGGCGCTTGCTCGGTGAGGCGGCCGCGGCCACCATCGATGACCCCGACGCGCTCGACGCGGCGCTGCGCAGGTGGGAGCGAACCCGCGACAAGGACACCATCTCGACCTACCACTGGGGTAACCGCGAGTCGCGTCCTCAGGCGACGTCGCCGTTGGTGCGGGCTGTTCTGGGAACGTTCACCGGGAGTGAGGAGCCGAATCTCTCGGACACATTCAATCGCGCGCGTTCCATCGAAAGCATTATCAATCCGGCGCGCTTGGCTCGTGGCCTCCTTCGTGCCCTGAGGACACCGGGAGTCGATCGCCGCGCAGTCCTGCGCGAAGCCTGGGCCGAGCTGCCACTGGAAATCTCCGCTCGCCGACACCGCCTACTGGACGGGTTTCGATCGACAAAACCCACCGCGACCGAACGCATCGGGTGGAGTGTGGGCCGTGCTGCTCGGCCACCGTCTTGGCGCGCCGCCGCTGAGGCCGAGACGCCCGCGACCCAAGAACCCGAATTCGCCGCGCCCGCGGAATGACCGAGGAATCCAAGGCACCTCGGACCGAACTATCCGCCGCTGTAGCTTCTGAGACGTTCCGAGTAGTTGGCTTCGAAATCGGTGTAACGCTGTCGAAGTCGATCACCCGGCCAGCCCGGGGGGAGCAGGTCGTCCGGCAGGTAGGGATCGAGCAGTAGGTGTCGGATTACCTCCGCGGTAGCCATGAACCCTTGGGCCAGACTCTCTGCCTCGCCAAGCACCGACAGCAATCGGTCCGCCTCCGCCGCCCATCCCGGCAAGTCCCAGAGTGACGCTGCCAGGCTCGACGAGTCCGAGTGATGACTGACAAAAAACTGACACTGGCCGGCGATAATGCCATTAAGTTCGCGAGAGAGGTTGTCCGGCCGCAGCCAAACCCCCTCGCGCAGTTCGCCCATCCGATGGCGGACCATGCTCTTGCGCAACGCCACCCGCTCGGCCAACGGCCGGGACGTGCTCGTGACGACGGCCAACTCCCAGCCCCCAGTCCACCCCCGGGTGGGCGGCGAGGTGAGCGCATCCTGTTCGGCCTGGCGTCGCAGCAATCGCCCGGAAAGGCGGTAAATGCCCTCGACCACGGTCACGTCGCCGTCCTTCACCATGCGCGTCAGGGCACCCCGGGTGGCGCGTTCCGCGATCCCTAATAGCTCCCCGACCTTAACTAGGGCGCTAACCGGAAGCGCCGGGGGGTGGTAGCCGAGCAGTGTGCTCAACGCGACCGA
>DATATO010000127.1:0-2613 GCA_036268755.1 Mycobacteriales bacterium
CATTTAGGCAATGTGACTGTTGCAGTGTTTCGCGCCCTTATCTATGTACTTGCGGTGCAACTTGCATCAAAGCATGCAGTTGGGACGCTCGGTTGATCACACATGGCGCTGTGAATCTGATCTTTCACCACGTAAGGTAAGTTTGTGATTTGGTTAATGTCATCGCAGAAGAGCGGCGTCCGCGGCTATCTCGCCGCGCAGTACGGCCAGACGGCAGGAGCAGGGACTAACTGGTGGCCATGGATACTGTTGCTCATTACCTTGATCGGCGCGGCAGTGCTCTACTACCGCATGGACTCTTATCGCAAGCGAGTGCATGACGAAGAGTCTTTGCCGCAGCATGATCTCGACGACTTGCAGAGACGATTGGACCATCTCCCCGATAGAACCAACGATTATCAGCTTTTGTGTTATCGGCTAGCGCGGGGTGCGCAGTCAGGGCGACGTGCCGTCGCCTATGAGCTCGACGAACTGGAATCGGAAAGACGTACTGACGCTAGGTCAGAGCAGTAATTGACGAGCGAGTCTGCCTGCAGGTCGGGTCTTGTGCCTGGGCGTTCCTGGCCTCGGTTGATGCACTCGGCATGTTGTCTGACCTGCTGCTGAGATCTCGGCATTTCTCAACGCTTCCGGGCGGATCTCGCGCTGGTGTGCCCCGCCAGGGATGACGGTGCTCATCGGATTCCAGTTGGTCCGACCACGGGGAGCAGCTAGGCGTCGGGCGGGATACTTACATGGGCAACCAACTCCCGTTCCGGCCTGCGATGAATCGTCACCACAACGTCTAGTGGCAAGCCCGCGTCCTTGACCTCGTGAAGCCGTTTGTACGGCTTGCGCTCGAGGGTCCCGAGCACGCGGCCACCTTCCGACACACTCCACAGACCGTTAGACCCAGGATTCAGGGCCCCGTTACGACGGACCCTCTTCTCCTTGGCCCGACTGTTCAAGCTCTCATCTAGGGCCGAGGCGATGCCGTCGAGCAGATCAATGTCCTCCCGGTACTGAGTAGGCAGCAGCGGCTCACCATCGCGACGTCGTTCGGGCTTGCACAGACCCCACACGTCCACGTAGTCATCGGACTCCAGCTCGACATGAATGGTGGCGGCCATCCCGTCACGGTTGAGGGATTCCACTACCTCCCGGTATGCGTCCGCCAGGCCGCGGGGAATGGAGGCGACCTGCCGACCGTCCACAAAGGCGCGCACAGCGCCCGCGTATTTTCCCGCCGTCTCGACCCGCAGCTCGGCGAGGGCCAGCGCGCCGTAACGACGTATCGCTGCGTCGATCTCGGCCCGGTAGTAGGTCGGCCCCGACAGCTTGACCATGCCGGCGTTGCCATGCGAAAACGTCGGGTATGCAAGCCACGATGCGCTCAGGCGCGAGAGTGCCGTTACGCCACTAGCGGCAGGCGTGGGCAGCGGCGGGACGGTAGTCGTGTACGACGGTGCGACGGTTGGTGCGGGCTTCCGCTTGCGAAACAGGGCCACGCAGAAAGCCTAGAAAGTAAGAAACCCTGCCCGGGCCTCTTCGGTTGTTTCCGCAGGGTGACAGCGCGACCGACTGACCGCGTGGAGTACAGCTCGAACTTCTGACGGCGGTCGCGGTACCTGCGATCATGACGCTGAGCTGGAATTTCAGTGTGCATTGGTTCGCATTGTTTGGTGGCGCTGGTCAGCGTCAGCCGGAACAGAGGGCCAGCACTGTAGACGAGTTGCGTGGCCTAGACGACCTCTTCAGCGTGAACTAGTACGGCGGTCTAGGTTTCAGCGTTGTCGGGCCGGTGACTCATTGACCCCCAGGCATCATCGCAAACGAAATTACCTGGGAGTTACCTTTGCGAACTGCGTTAGCGGGTAGGCGGTCATCCGTCGATGTCGGTGGGTGTTCGCTGCGATTGTCACTCACCTAAGTTAGGAGGTAGCGGCGCTCTGGATCAGCGTGGGGGCTAAAGCGTCCAGCTTTCACGGGCGATAGGGGTCGGCCATGCAGTTGCCCGGCACCCTGGTGGTACCGGTAGCCGCAGGTGCACATGGCGGCTGGCCGCGATGACCGCATCGTCTTGGGGTGCGATCGTGAGGTCTGGGAGGCAATCAGGCCGAGGAGAAAATAGAAAATGTCTTACTGTTGGTGGTGCGGCAAATGGAGTCAAGTTCGTAACGCGCTTTGCTCCGAATGTAGGGCCGGAAAGACCCGGAGGCTGAACAGGGCGCCGGGCTGGTCTTCGAAGACGAGTCCGGCCAGGGTTTAAGGCCGCCGAAGGGCCGCACGTGGGGGCGCCGCGGCCGGACCCCGGTGGTGACGGTCACCGGCGGCAGCAACAAGCGGATCTCGGTGGCCGCGCTGATCGCTGTCCGGGCGGGGCAGGAACCCCGTCTCGTGTTCCGGGTCCGCGCCGGCCGTCGCCGGGACAAGGACAAGCGCAAGGGCTTCACCGAGAGCGACTACGCCCGGCTCCTGGACGCCGCGCACCAGCAGCTCGGCGGGCCGGTCGTCCTGATCTGGGACAACCTCAACACCCACGTCAGCAAGGCGATGATCAGCCTGATCGCGGCCCGGGACTGGCTGACGGTCTACCGGCTCCCGGCCTATGCCTCCGAGCTCAACCCCGTCGAG
>DATATO010000128.1:0-4914 GCA_036268755.1 Mycobacteriales bacterium
AAGGAATTCGCGCGCCTTACCCGCCAGCCTGCCTCATCAGCCGAAGAGACCGAAGAGACATGGGCCGGGGCGGCTGTGTTAGCACCGCGGCCAAGTTGCGAGAAGCACTGCGCGGCAGAGAAAGTGGCGGGCCCACAAGTGGCGTCACCGACTATGTCCGGGTGATGTCGGCGAATCACTCTGCGATCTAGACGCTCTCGCCATTTCGGTGGGCCGGCTCGGGAGTAGTCGACTCGCCCCAGCGATAAACAAGGTCGGAGTCCAAGTCGAACAAGTCGAGCACCCGCCCGATGGTGTGGTTGATAATGTCATCGACGGTCTCAGGCCGATCATAGAATGCCGGTACCGGCGGAAAAACGATGGCTCCGGCCTCGGTTGCCGCGAGCATGTTTCGCAGATGAACTGTTGTGAGCGGAGTTTCACGCACAAGGAGGACAACGCGACGGCGTTCTTTGAGACAGACGTCGGCGGCTCGTGTTAGCAGGCTGGTCGTCACGCCAGTGGCGATTTCGGCTAGGGTGCGCATCGAGCATGGCGCGATGATCATCCCGCGCGTCCGGAATGACCCGCTGGCAATGGCCGCGCCCACATCACCGATGGGGTAGCTCACATCCGCCTTCGCCCGCAGTTCTTGTGCCGAGTAGGGGGTTTCGTATGACCGGGTCATTTCACCGGCTCGGCTGGTGACCAGGTGGGTTTCAACTCCAGCGGCGTGCAAGTCTTCCAAGAGGCGGACGCCGTAGATAATGCCGGTGGCACCCGATATTCCGACGATGAGGCGTTTCATCTCCCCGCCGGCCGTGCAATCTGGTGAGCACTTCGTGCCCCACTAAGAACCGTTAAATCTGTCCCGTTCAACATCTTTGACTCCTCACCAACGGAAAGGCCAATAATCGAAGCACTCCTGGCGCCCATCGCGGCTCGGGCGAGCGACGTGATTACTCCGGCGGGTAGCCGTAGTTTTGCCAATTTGCGAGGACCTTCTGTTGCAACGCCTTGGGGTAAGCCGTGGTGAACGAGGCGACCTCGGGCAGGGGCTGCCCAAAAGACCGGGCGTGCATCAGGCAGTTGTAGAGCGCCTGCCCGCCCCGGCCGGTGAATTTCTCCGATGAGTCAAGGTACGCGACCCAGAAGCCGAGTTTGGTCTTGGTGAACAAGATTTCGCCCGAACCGGGATGACACCGGGTCGCAAACGCCCACACAACCTGGGCAAGGTCGGTCGGGTCAATGTCGTCACCCATGACCAGGATCTTGGGGAACTGCCAACCCGTATGTGATGCGAAGATTGTCTGCCCAATGTGGTGCAAAAAATCGTCGACGGAAAGGCCGGTATCGTCATGCCAGCTGTCCGGGACAGTGACCACCATCCAATGCGTCGCCGAGTCCAGCGGAATCCAGCACGCGGTGACGGGCAACTGGGCCTTGCGACACATATCCAGTGTCTCGGCCGAGATTCCCAAACCCCATATCGTGTGCACGTCCTCCACCGGCCGACCCGGCGCGATCACCGGCAGTATCGCGCGGTTGCGGTAGGTCACGGCGGTCACGGTGAACAGCGGCCACGGCTCCGGCTCGCCCATCGTGTACCCGCCGTATTCGCCGAGTGGGCCTTCCATCGCGGTCTCTGTGTCGGATATAAAGCCCTCTAAGACGATCTCGGCGGTAGCTGGCACCTCGATGTCGACCGTGTCGCATTTGACGAGCTCGACCGGTGCGCCGGTGAGTTGGCTGACAAAGTCGTACTCGTTGACATAGGCGGGCATCGGTGCGCCGGCAGCCAGCATCGCCGCCGGAGGTGCGCCCAGCGCCAAGGCCCAGGGTGTCGGCTTACCCGCTTGCTTCCACATGCCGTGCACGATCCCGATGTGCTGCTCGGGTATCACCAGGCCGGTGAGGTGATTGTTATCCACCAGCATCGAGCGGTTCACCGACCAGTTTGTCCATCTGCCGTCCGGTGAGTGGACGATATTAACGCCGGCCGTTTGGATGTAGCGGCCACCGTCGCCGTCGTGGATATAGGGCACCGGAAACCGCATGAGGTCAACATCTTCGCCGAGCATGACCTTCTGCTTGCAGGGCGCCTTGTCTCTCGATACCAGAATCGGCTCTTGCACTGGGCGTGACTTCGCCTCAACGTAGGCTTCGACGAGTTCGAGACCAGTGGCGAGTGGGTCGTGACCCATCATCATGGCCAGGCGTGCCAGGTAGTGCCCGGGTCGGCGGCTCGTCGCCGCGGGCGCGCCCATCGCACGCAAACCCGGATCGGCTCCGATCACATTGTTGAACAACGGAGCGGCGGCCTTAGTCTCTGTGGAGTGACGAATGATTGCGCCCATCTCCAGGTTCCAGTCGACGGGTTGGTCGATCTCTTGGATTTCACCGATTCCCTTCAGCGCTTCGACGTAATCGCGGAAGCTGTTGAAGTGCCGACCGATATGCGCGTCGGCGTCGCCACGCAACGCGGGGTAGGGAGCAGTTCGCATCAAAGTCATGGCGCTCCTTGGGTTGCGATCTTCGGGCCGCGGTCGTCGCTGCGGAGATGCCAGCCGGGCAGAGTTCTACCGCACTTGCGGAACAACGCCCTGAATCAGGCTGACAAGTTGGCGTCGTAAATGCATGCGCCCAGTGGGTTGAAAATACTTGCCACAATTGGTCCTGTGAGCACAACAGCTCGGATTCGGTTATCAGAACACCAGCCCAAATAGCGTGAACACCCGGTCCCAATGCTCAGTCGACGGGTTGGACACCTTCGCGTCCACCACGCGGAACGAACGGGCCAGCGCGATACTCAACCCGCCGAACAACTCTGGCAGCAGCCGCTCGGTGTCCTCAGCGAACGTAACGTCGCCAGGTGGTTGTCGCACCACCTGCCGCAGCAGCTCACGGATCTCCTCGGCCTCCTCCAGCTTGTCGAATTCGCGCATTCGCTCCTGGACACCCTTGGTGATCGGAAGGTCCTGCGCCACAACCACATCACGCCCGTTCCACTTGGCTGAGTTGCGCCCCGCGATAGCAATGTCGTCGATCTGCTCGTCGACGAACTCCCGGAAGCGACGGACGTCGTTCTTGTCGATCTTGATGCTTGCGACTGAACGAAAGAACCGTTCGAAAGCCGCAATACCCGAGGGATGGGTCATTAGATACCTTCGCTCCAAAGCTTCAGATCGGCCCAGCAGTACTGGTTAGGGTGGCCCACCACTTCGCCGGCCAGCGCCGCCGCGAGCCTTCTATATAAGAACCTTCGCGCTCCGATGCCGCGGTGGACACGTCAGAGCTTGTTGGCGATAACGTTGAGATTGCTGATGTCGGGTGCCGAGGCGAAGAGCTCGTCGGCTTTCTCCGCGAGGGCCTTCCCAACGGGCCCGCCAAGATGCGTCTCGCGTGCCGCCTCGTCCGGGAACGCGTCGATAATGCCGAACGTCGACGGGCCGAACCGAACCGCGAACCAGGGTTTCGTGCCGGGTTCCTGCTCGACGAGCGGCAGTGCCGAAAGAAGAAATTCCTCGACGGCGTCTTCTTTGCCGGACTTGGCCTCGAGCCGAACCAGCAATGCCTTGGTAGCCATAATTGATCTCCATTTTCTGTGCTGGATGACCGGAAGGGCGCAGCACCTCGCCGCAGCGGCGGAGTGTCCCCTCGCTTCTCGGTATCCACTGTGTCCCCTGCTTGGAGTTGCAGCGTCGTCCCGACAGCTCAAAACTTCCTCGCGGAGTAGACCTCAGGACACGATGACTTAGGCCGCGTCGCGGTTCCGGTCACCGAACATGCGCACGACTTCTCAACGTTCACCGCAGATGCGGCGCTTTCGACTTGGGTGGCTTCGCGACAAAACCGCCTGCATAACAGGTTCTCGAAGTCGGTGTCCATTTGCGGGAGTCTGACCTGAGCCGGTGCAGGTTGTCCCACTTGGTGCCCACACCGAATCGTCTGACGTTGGTGGCCACTTTTTCAGAACCACCGATGCGCAAGGCTTATCACTCCGCCCTTCCCGCTGTGCTTAGCTAAGCTAAGCTAGCCGATCTGCTCCGATGCCCAACGCCTTGATCGCTAAGTGCCACGATCTGAATTTTCGCGACGCTGAATGCTGGGGTGATTCACATTGATGGCAAAACGCAACAGTCTGCAAGGAAAGATTGTGAAGCCCGCGCGGTCCGCGTTTTTCGGTGACGAGTCGGGGGATCCGCAACGGCCCTCCGATCTGATGCAGCGTGTGAAAAGTCGCCGGGACGGGCATTGAGTGGACGGTAGTTGAGCAGACAGCTGGCCCGGGGCGGCGACCCGGCCGCCTGGTCTAGGTCTTCCCGCTCAACGTTGATGGCGCCGTCCAGATCCTGACTTGTTTCGTGCGCCCTTCACGTCGCTGCGAATGCCGATCTCCGAACATTTCGGTCTGCCGCCGGGGTAGCCCTCTGATTCACGATCCAAAGGCGGACACGAGTATGCACGCTGCATCTGGTGCGCCGCCCCGCCGTGAAATATGTCTGTTGTCTTCTTTGGTTGTATCCGCCCGCCAACAACTTGCGCCTTGACCGGGCGTGAGGCTCACCGATGAACAGTTGTGCGGCATACGAGACCGAACCTTATTTGCTTGCGGTACAACGACGTCCGGGTAGTGAAGGCCACACCTACAAGAAAACGAGCCGATCATGACTGTTGCGCACCGCTTGAACACCGCTGTCGGCGATATTCCCTGCCGTGCCGACCACCACCTGACGGCCGAGCGTGACGGCGTCGATGTGCGGGCTCACCTTCGCCATCTGGGCACGGTATTGACAATCAGCGGCGATATCGACGCGAGTAACACCGACCGCGTCAGCGCTTATGCCGCACGCTTAGTCCTGGTGGGAAACGCGTTACTTCTTGATCTGAGTGGCGTGGGATTCTTTGCCGCCCAGAGTATTTCGGTGTTGGTCA
>DATATO010000129.1:0-7113 GCA_036268755.1 Mycobacteriales bacterium
CGCATCTTCGTCTAGACCCCGCAGCCAGTCCTCGACTTCTGGTTCCAGCTCGACGGTACCCCAATCCATAGCGTTGATGCTATTTCCTTAGGAAATTCGACCCGTCTGTGGCATGCAAAGCTGCCGGCGTTACGACCGACAACGACGACGCAGACCTCGATTTTCGTTGGTTTTTAGAGATCATCTCGGGTGACGGTCCGCAGCGGAGCCTGTGACCCTGTTCGCCGTACGCGAGAACAAGCCGATGCCCTCATGGCTCTTGCAGGCTTCCAACGATGTCGCCAAATAGGCTTACGTCCATCGAGCCCTTAGTGCTGGCGCGGCTGCCAATCTTTTGAGGGCACGTGCGCCAGGAGTAGCCCCAGGCCGGCTAGGAGGCAGTTCTGCAACCCTGGCTGTAAGCCATTCCAGGTACGTGACTGCCACATCGCAAAGTATTCGCCGCCGACGGTGATGAATCCACCGAAGAACAACAGGATGACCATGGTGAAGCCGATTGTTGCCCATCGCCGCGCGCCGCCGTAGCTGCCGCCCTGCCGCAGCGCCTTGACCCACAGGAACGTTGCCCAGCTCAGGACCAGCGCGATCAGGGACTCCCAGATGATGATGCACACGTAGGCGAAGCTCTGCACGCCGCTGTTGTTGATGGCACGCCACATCACGTCCTTATCGTTAAATGTGGTGTCCATCTTCAGGACATGGTGGACGAAAGCTTGGTTGGTGCCAAAATCCGACCAGTTCGTTGCCGCTATGAGTAGGAACTGCAACGCCATGATCGCGGTCATCGTCAACGCGACAACCGGCAGCGTTCCCAGACGCTCGATAAATCGTGGATCATCCCGTCGATCGTCCATGGCTGCAGAATAGATGCATGCTTACCGCTGTCCTGTCCGCCTCGCCGGCCAGCGGCTGGCTATTGAGCTGGTGGGGCTGTTGGTCAGTGGGGGGCCATGGGGCTCATAGCGCCGTCGGACATGTCGGTGACGGTGACGACGAACGGCCGCATCATCTCGGTGTCTTCGTGTTCGAGGATGTGGCAGTGGTAGACGTAGCGGCCGGGGATGTCGAACCGGACGGCGACCTCGACGATGTTGCCGGGGTCGACTCTGATGACGTCATTCCAGCCGTGGACTTCGCTGGGATCGAAAGTCCTCGGCAGGTTGTGGGGGTCGGGTATCAGCGGCGCCGAGGTCGTACGGGTCTCGGGATTATAGAGGTTGACGCCGTCCGCGTTGGTGACGATGAGGCGGGTGCCGGTCGGGTTGAGCGGCTGGAACTGGGATTGGTGGATGTGCATGGGATGGGTGTCGCCAGTGGTGTTGACGAACCGCCACACCTGCCACTGCTCCAGCCTGGGGCGTAGCGCTATTCGGTCGTAGAAGGAGACCCGGCTACTCGACGGTGCCGGGTCGTTGGGCATCCATCCCTCGACCCGGTAATTGGTAGAGGTCGTCTCACCGGGGAACTGGATAGAGATCTTCCCCGAGGGATCCTTGATGATTTCGTGGAGATACAAGTGCCCCGGCGGCGTCGTCTCGGCCAGCAGAATGATCCGGTGGTCGTGTCCAGTGACGGGAAAGGGCTCGGGTTCGCCGGTGGATGCCGGTTGTTTGTCTTTGTGTACCAGACGTTGAAACGCCGGGTTGAGCACCGCGGCGGCGGTGTCGGTGTCGGTGAACAGCCTGCCAGACGCCCCGGGTGGCTGGGCGTCGTTGTCCACGTCGAGGCGCAAAACCCAGGGGTAGGGGTTGCGACCCGGCCGGTCGCCGTCGGACAGCAAGTCGGCCAGCGACGACGGTATCGGACCTCCTTGGAACGGGGCCTGCGCGGAGTTGACCACGAAAAGTTGCTCACCATCGGGCAGACCGGTGAGGTCGACCAGGACATCGATCCGGTCTGAGGATGCCACGGTGAGAGCCTGGTCATCGCCGAGCCGCCAACCCCGCCACAGCAAGCCACCGCCGGTGCCGATCACCAGGACCCGGTCGTGCTGCGGCGTGACTACCAGAGCGCCGTCTGCATCCTGGCGCACGGTCACCAGATGCAACCGGTAGGTGCGCGCATTGCTCCCGTTGAGCAACCGCAGCCGGTAGACCATCGGCCGCAGCGCCAATCTCGGCCATAACTTGCCATCGACGAGCGTCAACGGGCCGAAGGACTCCGCGGTGCCCGTGGTGGTTGCGGTGGCAGTGGTGGTCTTGTGCAGCAACCGCAGCTCACCGTCGACGACGTCGAGGTTGCGATCCTGCAAGACGAGCAGGATCTCGCCATCCTGCGCCTGAGTCGGCAGGTCGAGCTCTCGCTCGCGCGGGTCGCGGACAAGGTATCCGCCAGCTAACCCGGAGTACACGTGGTATCGGGTGCCGTTCATGGCGTGGTCGTGATACCACAGGAACTCTCCGACCTTGCCCAGCCCGAGGTCGAGGTTGTCATAGCTGTTGGGGTAGGCGGAGAGCTGGTCGGAGCCGGTGGCCGCCATGTTGTCGGGAAATCCGTCGGCGTCAGGAGGTGAATGCGAGCCGTGCAGGTGCACCGTGGTCCAGCCGATCGGCGCGCTGGAGGTGTCCTCGGGCGTGCCGCCCTGCGCACCGAGGTAGTTCTGTACCGAGTCGGTATCTCCGTTGGGATCTTGCAGTACGGCGGTAGCGATGGGAAGCCGCGCCGGTGGCTGGGTCGGATCCCAGGGATGCACCGACGCCGGCAGGCGGTTGCGCCAGCGCACCCACGTCTCCCGGCCGGCCGCTGCCTCAAGCAGTATTCCCGGCGAGGTAATGTGGCCTTCGATGCCGAAGCCCCAGGCCGGAACGGGTGGAAGGTCGGGGTGGATCGCCATCGTTGTCTCAGCGATATCAACCTCGTGCACCGATTCCGGGCGCAGGCGATGCGCCTGGGGTGGGATCAGCGGCGCCTGAAACGGAGCGAGCCTCTGGTCGGGACGCAGCGGGTTCGGTGGCCCGACGATGCCCATCCCGGTCGGTGACGTCGTGCCTTCATCATCCACCGTCGACTCCTGGCCCGCCACGACCCCACCTCTCTCGATCTCGCGGCGCTCACGTTCGGAGCTGATGTATCAGAGGCCCGGCATGATCGACTGCTAATTTTAGGCGTCAGCGTCTCACTTGTCACGGTCGTTCGCGCGAACAGCCGCGGACTCCGGTGGAATGGCCTCCCAGGCGGGCTCATATGCGGACGTAGTAGGACAATTTTCAGTCCTTTGGCCAGCCTGACGGAGCTCGGTCTTCCTCGATTTCGAACCGCGTCCATGCCACTGTCCTATTGCTGTGACGAAGCGGTTTCGATTTTGGCGTCGCCGTGCATGACGTTGCGTGTCATGGGCCGGTTGAGGAAGTCGTGGGGAAAGCCCAATTCGATTGCGCTAGCGGTCTCGAGGCTACTCAATTGGTCTTGAGCGAGCTGCACTTCGAGCGCGCCGAGGTTGTCTTCGAGCTGAGCAAGCGTGCGGGCCCCCACGATAGGCGCCGTTACGGTGGGATTGAGCATGGTCCAAGCGAGTGCGACCCGAGACGGCGTTGTCCCTATCTCGGCTGCGACCTTCTTAACCACCTCAGCTATAGCGAGGCCGCGCTCGGTCAATGCGCCGTTAGCCGCGGCGACGTTTTTACGGGTTCCGACCGCGCTAGCCGAGTCGCTGTCATGGTCGAGGTCGTCCCGGATGTACTTGCCGGTGAGTACCCCGCCGGCCAACGGCGACCAGGGTATGACGCCGAGCCCCATTTCGCCGGCCATGGGAATGAGGTCGCGCTCGACCGTGCGTTCTATCAGGCTGTACTCGATTTGCAACGCCACCAGCGGCGCCCAGCCGCGTAGGTCGGCTATGGCCTGCATCCGGGAGATCTGCCAGGCCGGCGTATCGGAGATGCCAACGTAGAGAACCTTGCCGGCGCGGACGAGGTCATCCATACCTCGAAGAATCTCCTCTACGGGCGTGGTGTTGTCCCAGGCGTGCAGATAGAGCAGGTCTATATAGTCGGTGTCCAGGCGGCGCAGGCTTGCCTCGACGGTGCGGAGCATACTTTTGCGATGGTTCCCGCCGGAGTTAGGGTCTTCCGGGCGTTCGGCAAGCGTGTATTTGGTGGCCAGTACCAAGCTCTCGCGTTTGTCATGCGCGAACTTACCGAGCAGTTTCTCGGCCGTCCCGTTTGTGTATTGGTTAGCCGTGTCGATGAAGTTGCCGCCCCGATCGACATAGGTGTCGAAGATGCGGCGGGCTTCGTCGGTGTCCGCGCCCCAACCCCAGTCGGTTCCAAATGTCATCGTTCCCAATGACAGCGGTGACACCCGTAGCCCGGAACGACCGAGCAACCGATATACATCGAGCGATCCCACCACAACTACCTCCATAAATCGGTTCGTTTGCCTGCTCGGTAGGTCCCGCTTGCCGAGCTTGTTGTCCAGCATGCGGCGGTGAAAGCGCGAGCAAAAGGGAAGTGTCGTCCTGGGACTGCGGCTCCTAGTCAAAAGATAGGATCGGACGCATGAGCGGCAAGGTGGATGTTTCCCACGAGCTGGCGGTCTTCCTGCGGACTCGCCGCGAGCGGCTGGCTCCCGCGGAGGTTCAACTGCCCGAGCGTCGGCGTCTGCGCCGCACTCCCGGTCTCCGCCGGGAAGAGGTCGCCGAGCTGGCCGGGGTCAGCGTCGACTACGTGATCCGTCTGGAGCAGGGTCGGGGGCTGCGTCCCTCACCGGATGTGCTCGATGCGTTGGCTCGAGCGCTGCGGTTGAGCGACGACGAGCATGCCTACCTGTTCGGCCTGGCGAGACATTGGACGGCCGGCAGGAGACACCCTCGCGGCGAGGCAGGTTCGCTCGCTCGGCTTGTGACCGCGATGTCGCCGCTGCCGGCCATGCTTGTCAACCATCGCTTCGATATCCTCGCGTGGAACGCCGAGATGGCCGCGCTTATGGTTGATTTCGCTACGTTGCCGCCCGAGCAGCGCAATGTGCTCTGGTTGTGCTCATTGCATCCGGCGTTCGGCGGTTTCTATCGTGACCGGGAACGAGTGATTCGGGAGGGCATTGCCGATCTACGTGCGGCATGGGCTGCTCACCCCGACGATGCCGCCCTCGCAGACCTTGTCGGCATGCTCATGTCACAGAGCGAGGAGTTCGCCCGACTATGGGCACAGCGCGACGTCAAGGTAAATGCTCAGGGGCAAAAGTCGATGCTGCACCCCCGGGTCGGTCCGCTTACCGTCGACTATGACGTGCTGACCCCGCTGGGAGACTCCGGCCAGCGTTTAGTCGTTTACCAGGCGGCGGATTCCGCGTCGCAGGCGGCGCTGGACGCTCTCGCCCCCGAACCCGACGTCGTGTCCGCCTGAGAGGCCAAACCGTAGCGCGGACAATCGTTGAAGCTGTTGAGTTTTCTGCTCACCGGCACACCGCCCTACCCCGTCGAACACCACTGGTCACCGGCGTTTTTGTGATCCACGCCGTTGGCCCTTAGTTTGGGGCGATCGCACCTGTGTTGGAGGCTTGTTGTCAGGCCCTGACTGTGGGCGCCCTAGCACCGCCACGCCTACGTCGGCGACTAAGTCTGCGAATTTGTCCCGCTCCTCATGCGAGAGCACACGCTCATATACGGCGAGCGTGAGCTGGTTGGTGATCGTCTCAGCCTTGTGGTGGCGAGGCAAGAGTTCGCGGTAGTCCTCGTCGTTGAACTCGTTTCCCCAACCGAAAAGCTTGGCCTGGCTCGGGCCCTCGTTAGTGAGGATCGCGGCAAGCGGTGACACCCCGACGTCGGTGGTTGCGGTCAGGTGCAGGCCGCCGCGCCACTCCCGAAGCAAATGGATCAGCTGCAGTAGCCGCCCAGGCCCCGGTTCGGCGCGGGTCTGGGCTCGCCAGCCGTCAAACAATGGCAGCCTGGTTGCGTCGGCCGCTGCGACTACCCGCTCGGCCAGCTCAATGAACTGATTTGTGTCGCTGATATCGGCGAGATGATCCTCGCCCCATGCCGCGCAGGCCTGGCCGTACTGTTGCGCTGCCTTTCTCGGGCTGCCGGCCACGGCCAAGCCCGCCTCCCAGTGGGTCCGTACTAGGTTGGGTTCCCACCATCCCATAGCTTTGGTGACAGCCTCCGCGTCCACGTTGTCTAGCATGTTGCTTAGCGCCCCGCCGCGGCCGACGAAGTAGAACGTATGGAGACTGGGGTAACCTAGTTCGGTCGCGCGATTCGTCGTATCCCGGTGGATCATCCACCTCGTCCCGGCGTCGTGAATTACCTGATCGAAGTACACGAGCCGCGCCGCCTGAGATTCGTCCATGAGGTCTTCTTTCGTGAAATGAGATCGCCGTTCCGGCGGCGTCGGTGGCGAACCACAGATGGTAGCTGACGAGGTGTGTCGGCAGATTCTCCCTACCAAACGCGGCTACACGGATGTAGCCGCCGGTCACGCGATCGGCACATTCCTATACTTTGTCCTCTTCAACCTGGGACTGATCGCACTGGTCACACCAGTCACGGTGCCGCAGCGCATCCGGTCTTCGACTGGCCCTACCTCACCGCTGCGATTCTCACCGCGGCCTTGCTTGACGCGGAAAAATTGGACGGCAATGTTGACCATCCTCGGCATCGACTACATCGCCCGCACACGCCGTGCAATGAGTAGTACAACATGCGCGGATGCGGATTTCGTGTTCTGGGCCTGATTTGCTGATTGGAGTGGCCGGCGCCCACAATGTCCGCGACACTGAGCGATGTGGCTGTATGACAGCGGTTTCACTGTCTAGCAGTGGCCGCCGGTTGACTTTCCACCTGACGGTTTCTGGCGGGGTGCTCAGTAGCTCTAGCTGGAGACAACTCCCCGAAGCGGCCCAACAGCGGTACCAGATGTAACCGAGGCAGTAGGTAGTTGTTCCACAAGCCGGCTACGCATAGCACTCCGGCGGTGCTTACCAGTACCGAGGCGACCACGTCGGTTGGATAGTGCACACCTAAATATAAGCGTGAGGCCATAACGACGAGAATCGCTGCGGCACCCCAGCCAGCAACCTTTCGTCGCCAGCGGCCACCATGGGCGAGAAGGTACGCTGCCAAGACACAGGCAGTGGTGAGGGAAACGTGTCCGCTGGGGAAACTGTTGGAACCAGTTT
>DATATO010000130.1:0-12968 GCA_036268755.1 Mycobacteriales bacterium
CGACCAACACACCAGCGATCAGCCGAGACATGCCGAGCACCATGAGCAACGCCATCGCGAGCAGCATGGCCGTGAGGAAGGCAAAGCGTTGCCAGCGACCACCCCCAATACCGGGGCCGCGGCGCCGGGCTTTCTTGAGCCGCGCATCGTCCGGGACGACGACGCCGTCCTCGATCCGAAAATTGGGCGGCGGTTGATGCATAACCGCCTGCGACATATCCAAACGATTGTCTAGGCTGCCGAAGGCCGCAAGCGGCGTAGAGCTTCCGCCGCCTTGGCCGCCGGGATAGTTAACCCCACCGGGATAGTTACCGCCGGTACTGCCTTGCTCGAAGGTGGACCGTTCCTCGCGCTTGCTCTTACCCAGGTCGCCCATGAAGGCATCCCATAGCGAACGCTTCTTTTTCTTGCCGGAGCCGGGATCCTGTATAGGGGGCTGTCGTTGCTGCTGTGGATTGAAAGCACCAGGGTGGGAGACCGGCCCATAGCCGCCGGGTGCGCTGGCGGGTGGATATCCGGGGGGCGCGCTGGCGGGGCCGCCCTGCCGTGCGGGGGGGTATGGTCCCTGCGCCGGACCGGCGGGGGCGCTGGCGGGACGGGGTGCGCCGTATTGCGTGGGGGCGGAAACGGGGCGAGCACCTGCGGGAGCCGACATGGGCCGCTGCGGCGGCTGGTTATAGGGAGTGGCGCTGGCGGGACGATTCGGGGGCGGACCCGCGGGCGCCGCCGACCACGGTGATCCTGGTTGGCCGGGCGCAGCGCTACCGGGATTTTGGGCACCGGAAGGCGCCCAGCCGGAACCGCCAGGGCGTGGATTCTGTTGCCTGTTATCGCCGCTGCCAGCGCTCACGCGCGCCACCCCCTTTTGCGGTGCGTGTAGTGCCAATGACCGCCATTACCACTGCGCGTCCCCAGTATGCGCCAACGGTAACAGTCACCGGTCTCCGCTGAACGGCCATTTAGCAACCAGCACCAAAGTAGCCCAAACCAACATGAATACGAACCTCGGATAAGAGTGTTCTTGTCCGGTAAGCCTTAATTTGCAGGAAATCGCGGTGCAACTCTCCCAGCCTCGATGCACCACTCAGTAACGCGTAGAAGAAACTACACGAAACGGCTAGGACTGGGTCAATCCGCCGGGCGTTTGAAAGCAGCCGATCGGCCCGTGTCGCGTCGGGGATTCGGTGCAGGTGTTGAACTCGGCGGCTCGGAAGTTGGACGGGACCAAAACTGCCGAGTTGGATCCTGCGCCGGGGGTGGGGCTGACGGCGATTGATACACCGTTGGGTAACCGGGCTCCGAGGGCTGCTGTCTCGGTGCGGCGGCCGGTTGCTGTCCTGGATCATCGAGATCGCCGATGTAACCTTCGGGTACCGTCGCCGAGTTTTCCCATTCGCGCTGGAGATCGTCGCGGACCTGCTCTATGACGTCGGTATGCCGATATACCTCGGTGCCCAGCTCAGATGCTCGTTCCAGGTCGCCCGCACGGATCGCATTGAGCGTTTCGCCGGCGGCGTCGAAGGCGGCCTTATGGCGTTCCTGGGCGTCGCTGAGTACCTCACTGAGCTCATCCGGATTAAGGATCCTTGGTGCGGTGGCGACGACCTCGCCCCGCGCGATGGTCAGGTCGTTGAGCACCGGCGCAAGGTCGGCGGGAACCTCGATAGCGTGCGGCGGACGTTTGGACATCCGGTCGGCGCCGAAATACAGACACACGCCCAAAACGACCGCCACCACCGGAAAGATCCAATGCGTGAGGTGAAAGTTCCCACGCAGCGAGTTGACCACAGCGGCGAAGAAGGTGATGACAGCAACGAGAAGTACCACCAAGGCCCCGCGATCCATCAGGATCCGCAGCCGCTCACGCTGTTCCTCAAGTGTGGTGTCCTCGGGCGCCGTCACGAAGGCGGTTTCGACCTCCAACGGCACGACCGGCGAGGGATCTGCCGGGGGTTGGGGGGGCTGCGGTGAGCCACCCCCCTGCCCTGGGGCGATGGGTGGACCGGTTTCAGGAGCAGGTGGGCCTTGCGCAGGCGGTTCGGGCATTGGGCCCGTTGGCTGCACCGGCTGTGCCGGAGGGGGGAACTCGGATCGCCCGGGAATGGGCCCTGGAAAGGCACCACCGGAGCTGGGATCGGACACCATGGTGAAAGGTTACTGCACGCGGCCGGAAAAGAACGAAGCTCCCGCTGCTTCATGTCCGTCCGATACCGGGCTTCGGCCTCGGAATACCGGCGCAGACATGCCTACGACAACGTCCGAAACTGCTTCCCCGTCAGTAGACTTATCGAATACTTGTTCCGCATAGCTTTTTATGCGGACCCTATTGCGACGAATCTGTGGCATGCCGGACCGGAGAGTCTATATGCGCCTGGTGGTGAGACGTTAATGGCCAATCCGCGGCGAGTACGGAAGCGGTACCCGAAGATGCCGGACGTGACGGTCGACGACGTGGACCAGCTGCCGGAGGTGCTGAGGTCGGACGATCTTGCCGAACCATTGGATATCGACTCAGAATTTGAGGAGCGGCCGCCACGCATCGAGCTCTATCCCGGCGAGGTCACCGCTGCTATCTCCTTCTGGCAGCCCGACGCTGAGGGAAAGTCCAGCAAGTACTACGACACCCGCATCCGATACATCAATCACACCGGCCCACAGAGCCTAAAAATCAGCGTACCGGCGGTCGACTTCCTCTCGACCGGCACGCGGGTGAACGTCGAGGAGCAGGCAGGCGGCAGGATCCGGGTGTTTCGACGAGCGATGCCGCCGCAGCGGGGTCGCTCGTGGCGCAAGCCGGATGTTAGAAGCGCCATGATCGGACTTGCCGCCGTTCTGCTCGTCACGTTGGTCATCGGCGTCATCGGCTACCTGGTGGGTCGCAGCAAGCAGCCGCATCAGAACTTCCCAACCCCCACAGTGACGGTAGGAAGCGTCGTCCCCGGGGGGTCGCCGGCCCAGCCCAGCCAGCCTCAGCAGGGCCAGAATTCGCAGAGCCAAACCAACCCACCCGGCCAGTAACAACGCCTTATAACTGGCGTCACCTCTACCGGCATTTTGCTCTAACGCGGAGCCCGATGAGCCGTTCGCTGCGTCAAGCGTCTAGGACTAGGTCGACTTTCTGCAGGGCTTTTACATCCCGATAGCCGGTCTTGGCCATCATCCGTCGGAGGCCGCCGAACAGATTGAGCGCGCCAGTGGGGTCGGTGGCCGGCCCGTGCAGCACCGTCCGGAGGTCGGCCCGCAGCGGTCGCTCCCCGCGGTCGGAGATCAAACCGCGCGGCAGCTTGGGATGGGTTGCCGCCGGATGCCACCAGGCGCCCTGGCCGGGGGCCTCCTCGGCCGCCGACAACGGCTCGCCCAGCATCACGGCGTCCGCGCCGCAGGCGATGGCCCGCCCGATGTCGCCGCTGGTGGAGATGCCACCGTCGGCAACGACGTGCACGTATCGCCCACCGGTCTCATCCAGGTAGTCCCGCCGGGCGGCGGCCGCGTCGGCGATCGCGGTGGCCATGGGCACCCGGATGCCCAGCACCTCGTCGCTGGTGGCCCACGGGTCCTCGCCCATGCCGACGATGACACCCGCCGCGCCAGTGCGCATCAGGTGCAGGGCCGTCTGGTAGTTGGTGCAACCGCCGACCACCACGGGGATCTCCAGGTCCGCGATGAACTGCTTGAGGTTGAGCGGACTGCCCTCCGTCGACACGTGCTCGGCCGACACGATGGTGCCCTGAATGACAAGGACGTCGACTCCGGCCGCGACCGCCAGTGGCGCGTATTCCTCGGTGTGCTGCGGTGAGAGCCGCACGGCAATCGGGATCCTCGCGTCCGACTCCGTGCCTTTACTCGCCGCGATCTCCTGCATCTGATGGATGCGTTCGGCGATCAGGTGCGGCTTGATCGGCTCGGAATAGATCTTCTGCGCCAGCGCCGTGCTGTCCTCATGCGCCGCCGCCGCAAGTGCGGCCAGCTGGGAACGCGGATCGTCATACCGGGTCCACAACCCCTCGGCATTGAGAACACCGAGGCCGCCCAGCTCGCCGATACTGACCGCGGTGTGCGGGCTGACGGTGGCATCGGACGGATGAGTCATCATGGGGATAGAGAAGGTAAACGCGTCGAGTTGCCACGCGGTGGACACATCTTCGGTGTCGCGGGTGCGGCGCGACGGAACGATCGCGACCTGGTTTAGGTGGAAGCCTCGCCGAGCCAACTTGCCCATACCGAGGTCGATGAGTTCGCCGATGACGGCTCTGCTGCCCATGCTTGTCCCACCCTAGGATTTAGTTGCCCGCGAAGTAGTTAGGAGCCTCGACTGTCATCTGAATGTCATGCGGGTGGCTCTCGGAAAGCCCCGAGGCCGTGATCTGAATAAATTTGCCCCGCTGCTTCAATTCAGTGACTGTGCGCGCGCCAACGTACCCCATGGAGGCCCGGAGACCGCCGACGAGCTGATGCGCGACCGCCGACAGCGGCCCGCGATACGGCACCTGGCCCTCCACGCCCTCGGGGACCAGCTTGTCGTCGGAGATCACGTCGTGCTGAAAGTAGCGGTCCCTGGAGTAGGACTTGCTGTGAGCCGGTGGCGCCTTGTCGGCGTCGTCGAACGCGGTGCCCGACATCCCGCGCGAAGCCATGGCGGCCAGCGAACCCATTCCCCGATAGGCCTTGAACTGCTTGCCGTTGATGAACAACAGCTCGCCGGGACTTTCCTCACAGCCGGCGAGCAGCGAACCAAGCATGACAGTGTCGGCGCCGGCGACGATCGCCTTGGGGATGTCTCCGGAATACTGTAGGCCGCCGTCGCCGATGACGGGCACGCCCCCCGCCCGGGCCGCCAGCGCGGCCTGGGCTATTGCCGTTACCTGCGGCACGCCCACGCCGGCGACCACGCGGGTGGTGCAGATTGAGCCCGGCCCGACGCCGACCTTGATGCCGTCGGCACCAACGTCGATCAATGCCTGCGCGCCCTCCCGGGTGGCGACGTTTCCACCGACGACATCGACGTCGGTGTCGGCCTTGAGCCGCTTGACCATGTCCAGTACGCCGGCGGTGTGGCCGTGGGCGGTGTCCACCACGAGCAGGTCGGCACCCGCGTCGACCACCTGGCGAGCACGGTCGTAGGCGTCCGGTCCCACGCCCACGGCCGCCGCGACGACCAACCGTCCCCGAGCGTCCTTAGTCGCGTCGGGGTACTTTTCGCGCTTGGTGAAGTCTTTCACCGTAATCAGTCCGCGGAGTCGCCCGGCGGCGTCGACCAGTGGAAGTTTCTCCACCTTGTTGGCGCGCAGCAGCCGCAGCGCCTCGTCGGCGGAGACGTCGACCGGCGCGGTGATCAGCGGCATCGGGGTCATGACGTCGCGCACCAGCGTGCTCTGCTCGGTCTCGAAGCGCATGTCCCGGTTCGTGACAATCCCAACCAGCACCGGGCTACCGTCGGCCGCGGGCTCGACGACCGGTACGCCGGAAATCCGGTACTGGGCACACAGGTTATCCACCTGGGCGAGGGTGGCGTCCGGGGTGCAAGTGACCGGGTGGGTCACCATCCCGGCCTCGGAACGCTTGACCAGGTCCACCTGCTGCGCCTGTTCGTCGATCGGCAGGTTACGGTGCAGCACCCCGACCCCGCCATGGCGGGCCATGGCGATCGCCATCCGCGCCTCGGTCACTGTGTCCATGGCCGACGAGATGAGCGGCACCTTCACGGAGATATTGCGGCTGAGCCGACTCGTGGTGTCCACCTCGCTCGGCAGCACCGACGACTCTGCGGGCAGAAGCAACAAATCGTCAAAGGTAAGGCCCAGGCCGAAGATGGGCAGACCCTCGTACGAAGCGCGGTAGGGAGAACCGTAAACGTCAGAGTCGGGGGTAAACGTCATAACAAATTCTTGCATAACGACTTTCTTACGGCTGCGGCAACGGCACCGTTCACTCCAGCGAGGGCTGTCACTCCTCGAGTGCGTCCTGCGTGCCGTCGGCGTAACCCCGGGCGTATTCCCAGGAAACGTAGTCATTGGGGTCGGGGTTGAACGCGGGCTCATGTACCCGGGTACGGCCGGCCTCCAGCAACTGCTTCAAATTGGACCGCAGCAAGTCCCAGGCGAAGTAGTGCGGAATCTTGCAGTCCTCGCAGTCGACGACCAGGCCCTTGATCCTCCGCGGCGACAGCAGCGACTCGAAGACCTCGAGGTCGGCCAAATCATCGAGCACATCCTGCCGCTCGGACGGGCTCAGCGCAGCCGCATGTTCTCCCGCTTCATCAACGGCGAAAGCCGGATCTACCGGATCACCGGCGAACGGGTCTAGCGGCTCGTCATGCACTCCCATACCGTAGTCTTTCGCTGCGGTGATCGTGGCCCCACCGCCATTTCATGGCCTCGTCCGATTCACATTGTGACATAAACGTGGCGTCCCCAGGGACCGTCAGACCGCCAGACAACTTAGAGGGCCCGCATTACGAAGTAGTCACATCTTCCCGCGGCGTCGTGGATGTTCGCCGAGTCTTGGCGGGCGCGGGCGGGGATGTTCGTTCCCGCGGCGTCGTGAATGTTCGCCGAGTCTTGGCGGGCGCGGGCGGGGACGCGCTGGGAGAGTCGGTGGGCGACATGCTGGGGCTCGGCGACTCCGTTGGAGCCGGCGAGCCCGACGGCGACGGGCTGGGCGAGCCGCTGGGAGCGGGCGAACGGGTGGGCGGCGCGGACGGCGACGGGGAACCCGTGGGATCGTCCAGCCGCGCCTGCAATAGCGCCAACTCCTGCTTGAGCTCTTCCTTGCCGTCCTTATCGCGCACCTTCTCGGCCTCGTTGCGGGCGGCCTCGAGACGCGCGCGAGCCGTCGCCGTGTTTTGGCTTTTCGCCGCGGTACGCGCGTCACGGAGACGACTGAACGCGGCCTCTTTGGCCTCCAGCGACTGCGCGCGCTTACCGTTGACAACCTTGGACAGCGGCCACAGTGTGTCACCCGGCTGCGCCGAGCTGGCGACGGCCACGCTGCCCAGCGAGACGACACCGATGGCGGCGGCGACCAGGCTCACCGCAAGGCGGCGTCCCAGGTTGAGTCGCGGGGCGCGCAACCACGACCAGTCGAACCTCGGCCGCGCGGCGGGTTCGGGCTGGTGAATGTCCTCGGTCTCGGCGGAGGTCGTTACCGCCGCGACCGGAGAAAGGGCTACCGGTCCATGAACGATATCGTCGCGCCAACTCCACAGCGCGTTGACCATGGGATCGTCGGCGTACTCGGCCGGAAACACCCCTTTGGCTAACGCGTCAATGAGCACGTCGTCGCGCAGCAACGCAAGGTCGTCGATGTCGACCTCTTCCATGGCGGAAACGTTAGAGACGTCCATAGACCGCTGAGTTTCATCGGCATTGGTCATGCCGTCACCTCCGCGGTTTTGCTCAACAGCTGCCGCAGCCTGGTCAGAGCCCGATGCTGGGTCACACGCACGGCGCCCGCGGACATGCTGAGCGTACGCCCGGCGTCCTCGGCCGACAGGCCCTCGACCACTCGGAGAATAATGACGTTACGGTGTGTTTCCGGTAACGCCGACAGCAGCGTCTGCATCCGCTGCGAGGAATCCCAAGCCAGAGCCTGAGCCTCCGGACCTCGATCCGCGGGGGCGGCGATGTCCGGTACGTCCTCGTAGGGCTGCATCATGTTGCGGGTGGCGCTGCGATGGGCGTCGGCGACCTTGTGAGCCGCAATACCGAAGACAAATGCGGTGAACGGCCGGCCGGTGTCTTCATAGCGAGGAAGCGCTTTCATCACGGCCATGCACACCTCCTGCGCAACGTCGTCCGCCGTGGTGAAGGAGCCACCGCCAGAGCGACCTAGCCTGGCGCGGCAATACCGCACCACCGTGGGCCGAATCTGACCAATGAGCTCCCCCTTGGCGCTTTGGTCTCCTAAGACTGCACGAGAAACAAGCGCGCTCATGTCGCGTTCGTTGCTCTCGTGATACATATCGGAGCTCCTGGCCGGACCGTTACGCAGCTCAGATGAGTTGCACCTAACAAACTGATCACGCTCGCATAGTGGGGGACCCACAACACACTACGCGAGGCATTACGGGCACGATGCCAATTTGTCCGCGCCTGACCACCTTATCGGCAGGGTCGCAAAACACATTGACGCCCCGGGCAATTAAACCCGGGGCGTCAATTGAGAAAATAGCTGGTAATTACAACTACTTCTGCACAATCGCAAGCACGTCGCGAGCGGAGAGTACGAGGTACTCCTCGCCGCTGTACTTGACCTCGGTGCCGCCGTACTTGGAGTACAGCACGGTGTCACCCACCGAGACATCGAGCGGAATGCGCTCGCCGCCGCTGTCGTTGAAACGGCCGGGGCCCACGGCGATGACCGTGCCCTCCTGCGGCTTCTCCTTGGCGGTGTCGGGAATTACGATGCCGGATGCCGTGGTCGTCTCGGCCTCATTGGCCTGCACGACAATGCGGTCTTCCAGCGGCCTAATGCTGACCTTGGTGGCGGTCGTCACAGTGCGATCCTCCCCCTTTGGGGTGATGGTTCCTAATTATGTGTGATCCGAGCTGCCCGTCGTCGCGGGTGCCGAGCAGTCGGTTCAGACCTTATTCGGCGCGTTAGCACTCCGTCAAGGCGAGTGCTAGTTCTCGCGCGTCGCGAGCTACCGGTAGCTTCGGCAACGTGTCGAAGCTACCTATCGGTCAACGGGGCTGAAGTCCCAGGACTTCGGGCGGTTGTGGAGGTAGAAAGCCGGCGGCGACGTGGGATCCTTCGGCTCCGCGCGCCACTGCGACACCACTACGACCCGATGGTCTGTGGAGGTATAGATCTGGGAGTCGATATAGCTGAGGTCCTGCTCCAGCTCCGGAACTCCCACGTCACAGATCCAGGTCAGCAGGTCCTGATGGGCCTCCGGATGGGCGACCGCCTCCCACATTCGCACAATCATGCCCAGCCCCTACACCTGCACCCGTGTGACAGGTAACGACGAGTCCGCACCGATATCTAGCGCCGACGGTGGCCGCCCTGCTACCACCAGCTGGGAGCCGAGGGCGGCGATCATGGCACCGTTGTCGGTGCAAAGACCGGGCCGGGGCACCCGCAGCTGGATGCCGGCGGCAGCGCAGCGCTGCTCGGCCAACTCCCGCAACCGGGAATTGGCGGCCACTCCCCCGGCAATGATGAGGGTGGAGACGCCATGGGCGGTGCACGCGTCGACCGCCTTGGCCGTGAGGACATCCATCACCGCCTCCTGAAACGACGCGGTGACATCGGCGATATTGATCGGTCGCCCCGCGGCCTTCTCGGCATGCAGATACCGGGTGACGGCGGTCTTCAGGCCGGAGAACGAGAGATCGAACCGATGCCGCACCATGTCCTTGGGTCCGGTGAGCGCGCGAGGGAACGCAACGGCGCGCGGATCGCCGCCCTTGGCGGCCTTGTCGACCACGGGTCCGCCCGGATAGCCGAGCCCCAGCAGGCGCGCGACCTTGTCATAGGCCTCGCCGGCGGCGTCGTCCACGGTGCTACCCACGGACACCACCTCGCGATCAAAGCCGTCGACCACGAAGAGCGAGGAGTGACCGCCGGACACCAACAATGCCATTGCCGGCTCGGGAATCGGGCCATGTTCGAGCGCGTCGACGGCAACGTGGCCGCACAGGTGGTTGACACCGTACAGCGGCTTACCCAGGGCATGGGCATAGGCCTTGGCAGCCGCCAAGCCGACCATGAGCGCGCCCGCGAGCCCGGGGCCGGCCGTGACGGCGATCGCGTCCAAGTCGGCGAGTTTGATGCCGGCCGTGTCGAGCGCGGTATGCAGCGTGGGAACAATCGCCTCCAGATGCGCGCGGCTGGCCACCTCAGGCACCACACCGCCGAACCGAACATGCAGCTCCATGCTGGAGGCGACGGCGTTGGCGAGCAATGTCTCGCCGCGGACGACGCCTACCCCCGTCTCATCGCATGAGGTCTCGATCCCGAGAACGAGAGGTCCAGGCCCTGTGATTGGCCCGCTGCCTGCGTTCTCGTCGCCTTGTGTACCCATTCCGCTGCGCTCCATTTTTGTACACGGCGGCTCCTGCGGCCTTGGCAGCGAACCAATCACAGGGCCTAATACGTCATTACCTAACTACCCCCAGCAGATTACTGCCGGTCCGCGGCGGCGAACTCGCGGGCCATGACGAGGGCGTCAACGCCGCTGGGCTGGTAGTAGCCCCGCCGGACACCAATGACATCGAAGTCGTGCCGGGCGTACAGCCGCTGGGCGTCGGCGTTGTCCGCCCGAACCTCCAACGCGAGCTGCGGTACACCCGCGGAGCGCGCATGGTCGATCGCTGCCGACACCAACCCCCCGCCCAGACCCCGCCGCTGCGAATCGCGCCGCACCCCCAACGTCTGGATCCAGGCCTGATCTGCGCCATAGACGCAGACGCCGACGTAACCCACAAGCTCACCCAGCTCACTGCGAGCGACGCGATACCAGCGGGAATCGGATTGCGCGAGCTCCGACCAGAACATCGCCGCGGACCATTGCTCGTCGCCGAACAGCTCCTGCTCGATCGGAAGCAGCTCCTCGATCTCCCACCACCGCAGCGGCGTCAGAGGCGGATCGGAGGTGGCGGCCATGGCGGTCACGGGTAGGACGCGGAGCCGACGACGCCGATCTCGGAGCGAATCTGGGCGGCGGGCGTGGCGTCCGGCCGCCGCAGATACAGCGGCCGGGGGGCCTCCGTGGCCGCCGACGAGACGATGCGCTCCCGCGCCCCGTGCACGAGGCCCTCGCAGGAGGGGAAGCCCTCGCCCCGCACCTCGAGCCCGAGCTCGTCTGCGTACTGCGCCGCGCCCTCGCCCGAGGCCACCGACGCCCGCACCTGACCGGCGTCCAGCAGCTCGCGCAACCTGGCGGGCTTGTCCACGCTCGGCTCGGTCAACCGGGCGCCGTCCGGGCCGTAGATGGCCCAATACACCTCCTTGCGTCGGGCATCCGTGGCAACTAGTAGGTCGGGAAGGCCAGGCTCGGTCGTCTGAGTTGCGTAAGCTATGGCGTCCAGGGAACACACGCTATATAGGGGCAGATTCGAGGCGTCGGCATAGGCCGCGGCGGTGGCCATGCCCACGCGCAGCCCGGTAAACGGCCCGGGGCCGGCGCCGACGACCACCGCCGCCAGATCGGCGGGGGTAAGTCCCGAGGCGGCCAGGCATTCCTTGACCTGTGGGATGACAGCCTCGACGTGTCGACGCGCGTCCAGCGTCACCCGGGTCGCCACTGCGCGCGCCTCTTCCCCATCGGCGGACAGCTCAATGACGCCCGCGCTGACCGCGGGCGTAGCGGTGTCTATTGCCAGCACAAACATGCCCCGAACCCTACTACTGTCGTTACCTGGCGGAGCCGGCGACGGAGCGAACCTATCCGGGTTTTCGCTAGGGTCGGTGTTGCGCTTTTGCCGCCGCACGACAGGAATGAAATTGTGAGACAGACTGGGTGCTGCTCGGCCCAGTATCTCGAACTGATGCGATAGCGATCGAAACGAGGGCGGTTGACGTGAGTTCGTTTTACCCGCCGCCGACGACTATCGCGCCATACCTACCAAAGGTGGGAGGGCGCGCGGTCCGGAAGGGAGCGGCGCCCGCCATCCTGGGGATCGCCGCTATCCTGTTGATCGCCGCGAACCTCCTCGTGGGCGGTTATCTCGTCTTCGGCCCAAGCTCGGCGAAGCACGGCAGCGATAAGCCGGCCAAGCCCCCGGTACCCATAACGCTGAATGCGCCGGACGGGTTCAAGCGGGTGACCGCGAATTCGACCTATGGCGTTATCAAGCCCACCTTCACGGACGCATTCACGCCCACCATGTCCAGCGATCCACACAACGACATCATCATCGTGGATGCCTTTTCGCCCATTGCGCAGGCCGGTCAGAGTGACGCCGAACTACAGAATGGGATTCGACAAACGCTACAGGAGCTCGGCGGAACCGTTTCGGCGATATCGGGCACGGTGGTCGCCGGCAAGCGGGCTGAACTGGCGAAGGTCTCATACCCGGTGAATGGGACACAGGTTACGCAGGACACCTATTTCATCTATGCCGATATCGCCCTGGTGCAGATCCGCTGCCAGGTGGCCACCATGGCGCAGGAGATCCAGCGGGGTTGCCTGCAGGTGGTGCAGAACATTCACATCAAGGACCCGCCGAGATAGAGCTTCGATTTATGCAACTAATTCTGAGCAGCGCTAGGTAACTGCTCGTATCGCTGCCGCAGCTGGCCGAGCCGATCGTTCCAACTTTCGCCGACGGGCGTGCACCGCAGTTCGCGGAGCTCCGTCACCGGATCGGCGACGATCTCGATCTCAAGGCGAGAGGGGGCGAGCTGCTCCGCCATTCCGGCGCCCCACTCCACGACCGTGACCGAGCCGGCGGCCAGGTCCGTGTCCAGGTCTAGCTCGTCCACCTCTAGCGATCCGCCGAGCCGATAGGCGTCCACGTGGACCAACCCGATGCCACGGCCGCGCACTGGATCGGGGCGATGGACGCGGGCGATGACGAACGTGGGACTGGTGACCTCGCCGAACACACCCAACCCCACGGCGATGCCCTGCGTCAGGGCGGTCTTGCCTGCGCCCAGATCGCCCGTGAGAATCACCAGGTCACCGGCCCGCAGCAGGACGCCCAGCGCCTCGCCGACGGCACGGGTTTCTTCCACCGTGGCCGCGGTCAGCTTCATGCAATGCTCCCCTCGCGCCTAGGGCCTGTACCGGCCGATGTGTCCAGATCGTTGAGATAGATGCGACGGACCCGTGACCCCACACGGACGAGCAGCTCGTAACTGATGGTGCCCGCCACTTCGGCCCAGTCATCCGCCGTCGGCTCGTCGTTGTCCCCCGGCCCGAACAGCGTGGCATAGTCGCCGGGACGAACGTCTCCGGCGCTGGAGGTACCGGTGCCGGGACGAACGTCTCCGGCGCTGGAGGTACCGGTGCCCGCGAGGTC
>DATATO010000131.1:0-4854 GCA_036268755.1 Mycobacteriales bacterium
GGTTTCGGCGCCGGAGTATTCAAGGCAGTCGGCCGGTCGGACCGGATCCCAGCCGGATTCGTCCCGCTGCCGGAGTTCGGCATCGACAAACTCGAGCCGCAATGGTGCGGTGGCGATCTCCTGTTACAGCTCTGTTCGGATGATCCACTGACGTTGTCCCATGCGTTGCGGGTGCTCATCAACGACGCCAAGGTTTTCGCGACGGCGCGTTGGACCCAGCGAGGTTTCCGTAACGCGGCCGACACCTCGCCCGTGGGTACGCCCCGCAACCTCATGGGCCAGCTGGATGGCACGGCGAATCCGCAGTCCGGCAAGGAGTTCGACGAACACATCTGGGTTCGCGACGGCTCGTGGCTTTCCGGTGGCACCATGCTGGTGCTACGACGGATCCGCATGGAGCTGGAGAAGTGGGACATCCTGGACCGCGGCGCCAAGGAGCTGGCCGTCGGACGCCGGTTGCGCTCCGGTGCTCCGCTGGGCGGACGCCACGAACGCGACCCGGTCGACCTGACGGCCATGGATTCCAACGGGCTGCAGGTGATTCCGCCGGCGGCACACGTGCGGCGGGCTCGCGAGGGTGGCGGCGGGCAGTGCCTCCTGCGCCGGGGCTACAACTACGATGACGGGCCACGGCCCGACGGATCAAGCAACGCCGGCCTGATATTCGCGGCCTACCAGGCCGACATCGAGCGCCAGTTTCTGCCAATTCAGCAACGCCTCGCGGCCATGGACGCACTCAACGAGTGGACCGCCCCCATCGGGTCGGCGGTGTTCGTGTTGCCGCCCGGCTGCTCCAGCGGCGGTTGGCTCGGCGAAACGCTGCTGTCGTGACCGATCAACCGCCGGCGCCCAGCGCGTAGGCAACACCGCCGTCGGGGCGGAGAATCGACACCGGCAGCCGCCCGGCCGGGCTCAGTTCGCCGGTTATCACCTTGGCGAGCGACTCCAGCGTCGGTTCGCCGTAGCCGTAGCTCGCCAGCCAGGTAGTGGCCTCGGTGAACTGGCCCGCGTCATAGGGTTCGCGGACCGCGATCGTGATCACACGCGCCCCCGACGACACCAGCTGCTTGATCAGGGACGCCTGGGTCTTTCCGGCGTCGTCCGACGCCGTTCGGTTGGTGAGCACAACGACAGTGTCGACTCCCTTGGCCGCCTTGAGTGCGCTGGAGATCTCCGCGGCCGACGGCTCCGCCCCGGTCACGAGCGCGCTGCTCTTGGCACCGTGTGCCGCCAAACGATCCGCGAGCAGCCCTGCGGAACTGTGATTGCCGGTGTAATTAAACGAACTCCATCCGGTGACGAGTATTTTGCTACCCGCCGCCGCCGGCAACACATGGCCGTCGTCGCGGAGCTTGGTAATGCTGTCGTCGGCGATGCGCTGGGCCGTCTCGAGATGGTTCTTGGTTCCGACGATTCCGCCGAGTTTGGAAATATCGACCATCGGCGTGGCAAGCACACCGCGGTGACTCTTCATCCGAAGTATCCGGGTAACGCTCTCGTCGAGGCGCCGCCGGCTGATCTCTCCCGACTTCACCGCGGCCAACACGCCGTTGTAGGCGACCTGGAATTTGGGCGGGGTAAGCAGCATGTCGGCCCCGGCCTTGATGGCCAGCACAGGCACCCGATCGTCGCCGTACTTGTTGCGCACGCCCTGCATCACCAGCGAATCGGTGAACACGACGCCCTTGAAGCCCAGCTCCTTACGCAACAGACCGGTGAGGATCGGCCTGGACAAGGTGGCAGGGTTCCCCGACGGATCGAGCTGGGGCATCACGATATGCGCCGTCATGATCGAGTCGACGCCGGCCTTGATGGCGGCCCGGAACGGTGGCGCCGCGACCCGGCTCCACTCGTCGTGGCTGATATTCACGACTGGGATGCCGGTGTGGCTGTCAACGCTGGTATCGCCGTGTCCGGGGAAGTGCTTCGCGGAAGCCGAAACCCCCTGACCGGGCTTGCCGGCGGACTGTAGGCCCTTGACCTGTGCCGACACCAGCTCGCTCGCGATGCCCGGGTCGGAAGAGACCGAGCGGACACCGATGACCGGGTTAGCTGGATTGGTGTTGACATCGGCGATCGGCGCGTGGTCGGCATTGATGCCCATAGCGCGCAGCTCCTGCCCCGTGATCTCCGCCGCCAGCCGGGCGTCCGCCGCGGCGTCGGCCGAGTTCTTGCCCGCGGCTTTCGCACCCAGGTAGCTGCTGCCGAGGGCCATTCCGCCCGGGAGCACGGTAGCCGGTGCACGGACGCGATCGATGGTGCCGTTTTCTTGGTCAGTGGAGATCAGCAGCGGAACCTTCCCGCCAGAGCGGTTGGCCGCCTGCTGCAGTCCGTTAGAGAACTCAGCAGTCTGCTGCGGGCTGACCAGGTTACCGTTGGCCCGAAAGTAGATGATTCCGCCGGGGTTATAGCGCGCAATGGCCTTCGCCGCCGTGTCCACTCCGTCGCCGAAGCTCGCCATATTGATAGCGGAGGAAGCGTCGGGACCGTCGCCCGACACCTGCGCCACGAACAGCTGCCCGACCTTCTGCTCCGGTGTCATACGCGAGAGAAGCTGGGTCACCCGATCCGGTTTCTTAGCCGTATGGCCTTCGTCACCGCAGCCCGCGGCCGCGAACAACGTCGCCACCATCACCACGACTAGCGCACGTCGCATCGCCATATTTCCACTTGGCATAACCACCAACTTCACCCCAAATACCGCGTGCTCACCTAGGCGGTCCCAACGCTACGCGTCCTTGGGGCGCTGCGAACTCCACCGAAGGTGTGAACGTTCACCACCCACAGCGGCAAGGAGCACAAGATCGGTGACCACGAATGCGACGGTGGAAAACTGCTGGACCTCGAACTGGAACACCCGGGTAATCAACAGGCTGACCAGTAGCGAGTGGTTGAAGTAGCCGAATGCGGCCGAGGCGTCGGTGGTGAGCCGGACCAGGCCTATCACCACGAGCGTGCCGGAGACCACCGCCGCAGCGGTGCCGAGCAGCAGCCCGATGGTGCTCGGCGAATCGGCATCCATCCCCGTGAGCAAGCGATGGTAGAGCGTAACGCCTAGCCCCTGCACCACATACGTTGTCTCAACGACCAACACAACCACGGCTACAATGCGCACCATGCGGCGCTCGAGCAACCGATCGAAGAAGCGGCGCTTGAGCCTACGCACCGTCTGCAGCGGGTCGGCCAGCTCGTAGGGATCCTCCGGGATCACATCGAGCAGCGCCCTAGTCTCGCGCGTCCCGACGGCGTCGCGGGCGCGGTCGAGGAGTCGCTCGGCGGCGGCGCGGCGCTCGTCGGTGAACCCGCCGGCGACCCCCGCCACCGCCTGATCGACCGCGCCGGCCAGGTATTCGGCCTGATGATGGCCGCGTCTGCCGTGAAAGGCGTTGATGCTGAGCACCAGCAGCACGATCACCACGTACATGATCGCGGGTGCGGGCCGGAAAAAATAGTCGCTCCGGTTGGTGACGAACTTGCCGACCTCGTCGATGAACAGCCCAAAGCCGACGCCGGCGATCACCGCGGCGAGCGGGCGCACCACCGGGCCGACAAAGGACAGCAGCACCATCATGGCGACGACCATAAGAAGGCCACCCCACAGCACGTGTGCGATGTGTAGGGTCTTGCCACCGACTTTGGGATAGTCAGAGGCGGCCAGGATCACGCGCGTGATCAAAACGGTGGCGACCGCCGTGACCAGCATGCCGACGAGGTGCGGCACGGCCTGTGAGTCGCGGGAGATGCCCCAACGCAGCAGTCGGTTATAGCCGCGATCTCGGGTCATGCACAGTCATGGTAGTCCGCACGGGCCGTACAGCTCTCAGGGACAACTTCCCTGAACTAACTGCTAGTACGCTCCGTGATGACACCCCTGCATATAGTAAGGACTGACATGAACGTTGATCAATGGCTGGAGGCTATCCCCCCGCTGTTGGTCTACCTGATTGTCGGCGGGGTGATTACCACCGAGAGCCTGGGCATCCCGTTGCCCGGCGAGATCGCCCTGGCCGGCGCCGCGCTGCTGGCCTCTCAACACCACGAACTGAACCCCATATGGGTAGGTGTCGCGGCGACCGCGGGCGCGATCGTCGGGGACAGCATCGGCTACCTGATCGGCAAAAAGGGTGGCAAGCGTCTGCTGGCGTGGGCGGGTCGCAGGTTCCCCAAACACTTCGGCCCGAAACACATAGCGAAGGCCGAGCGCATGTTCGCCAAATACGGCATGTGGGCGGTGTTTTTCGGCCGATTCGTGGCACTGTTACGCATCCTTTCCGGTCCGCTCGCCGGCTCGCTGCGGATGCAATACCCGCGGTTCCTCATCGCCAACGCCCTCGGCGGAATCGCCTGGGCCGGTGGCACGACAGCGCTGATCTACTACCTGGGTGTGGCTGCCGACAAGTGGCTCAAGGGATTTTCGTGGGCAGGTCTGGGCCTTGCCATCCTCGTGGGCCTCGTCGTCGCGCTCATCATGAAGCGCAAGATGGCGCAGCATGAGGACGAAGAAGACGCCGAGGACGCCGAGGCGTCGAAGTCGGACGGTGACACCGCGCTGCCCGCCGACACCCAGCGGTAAAGTGATGCCGGAACGGGTTAGGTCAGCGCTTTAGTGCAGCTCAGTAAGGGTGCTCCCCGCGCAGGCGGGGGTGATCCGCCCTTGGCCGTCGTCACAGCAAACGACCAGCGGTGCTCCCCGCGCAGGCGGGGGTGATCCGCAACTACGTACCAAACACTCAAAGCCGCCGAAGTGCTCCCCGCGCAGGCGGGGGTGATCCGACGACGGACACAACCGGGCCGCGGCCCGAAACGTGCTCCCCGCGCAGGCGGGGGTGATCCGAACAGGAGAGAATTAAGCGA
>DATATO010000132.1:0-6653 GCA_036268755.1 Mycobacteriales bacterium
TTGCCCTCGAGCAGCTCCATGCTGTGCGCCACAGCCACGGACTCGTTGTCCACATATGCCACCCGCACCGTCGGCTCTTGGCTCTGCGCGATCTGATGGACATTGCCGGCGGTGGGAATGCCCGATCCCAAGTCCAGGAACTGATCTATCCCCTGCGAGCGCAGGTATCGGACGGCACGAATCAAAAATTTGCGGTTGCTCTGGGCGGCCCAGGCCAGCCTCGGCCGCAACTCGAGGGCTCTTTCGGCGAGCTCTCGGTCGGCGGCGAAGTTATGCGCCCCGCCGAGGAAATAGTCGTACATGCGGGCGGGATTGGGACGCTCGGTATCGATACTGTCCGGTACCCAACTGCTGTCGGCCACGGTAACTCCTCAGCGCTGGCGTGTCTGTGGGTGGGACCGCGCCTCCCGACGAGGGTCCGCACCGTCACAGCCTAGAGCTCTTCGAGGCCTTCCTTGGCCTTTTGCTCAGCTTTGGAGATTTTGTCGTCGTGCTTACCGCTGGTCTTTTCCTTTGCAACCTCGGCGGCCTTCTCCACTCCCTGGACGGCCTTGTCCTTGTTCTTGGCGAGCAGACCCTTGGCCTTTTCCAGAATTCCCATTCGCTGTCCCTTTGTGTGTCGTGGTCCTCTTGTATGTCGTGCGATCAGCACACCGGAAGTCGGGGGCTCACGCCCTGTCCGATGTGGACAACATGGTCTACGAGCTGTGGTCGCCGGTCAATCTTGTGGCACGGGTGTTGCCTCAGTAAAACAGATTGACGTGGACATGCCGCGGCGGTACTCGTAGGGTGGCGGCTGTGAGCGCAGAATCCGATGATGCCGAGCGCGAGGTCAACCTGCTGGATGACCTCGTGGTGCTACCCGACACGACCACAGACGAACAGCGCCGCGATTCGCGGCCAACCCATGACGACAACGACGAGCGCCTCCTGGCGGAACGCCCGCCTCATTGGTAAGCGACTTACAACTATAGCCAATATTGCGTCGCTCACCTGCGCTGTAACGCATCCCGAATCTCGGTCAGCAAAACGATGTTTTCCGGTTTCACCGCGGGTGTGTCTTCCGTGGTCCGCTTGCGCCGGGCATTCCAGGTATTTACCGGCAGTACCACGAAGAAATACAACGCCGCGGCGGTGAGCAGGAACGTGACCAGCGCATTGATGAAGTCGCCGTAGGCGAAGTCCACGTCATTTACGGTGAACTTTCCGCCGGCCTTGGCTCCGCCGGTGAGCAGCGTAATCAGGGGCTGGAGAAACGATTTCGTCAGCTGGGTGATCACGGCACTGAAGGCGGCACCGATGACCACACCTACGGCCAGATCGATGACGTTTCCGCGGGATATGAAGTCTCTGAAACCTCTCAACATTCCCGCGAGGTTAGCGCACGGCGTGGGCTAGGCCGAGCTTGCCGCGGCGGCCTTGGGCTTGGTGCTGCTGGAGTCCCCACCCGAGCTGGGCTTGCTAGCGCTGTCCTTCGATGTGGTGGTCGATGCCGCGTCGTTCGAACCCGACTCCTTGGTTTTGGGGGATGGGTTTTTCTTTTCCATGTCTCGGGTCTTCTCCGTCTCCCGGGAGTCGGTCCGGTAGAAGCCCGATCCCTTAAACACCACCCCTACTGCGCTGAATACCTTGCGCAGTTGACCCGAGCATGTCGGGCATTGAGTCAGCGCCGCGTCGGTGAAGGACTGGACGGCCTCGAGGCTATGGCCGCAGTTCGTGCAGACGTATTGATAAGTGGGCACTGCGCCTCCGGTTGCCTTAGATGCTTGGAAAGCCCGGCGGCCCGAGCGCGGGGATAATGCAACAGGCTGCATTTAGCACTCAAGGCCAGACAGTGCCAGCTTACTGCATTCGCTGTATACCCGATGGGGCTATTGCCGCGCTCACTACGACGTCGTGCACCTCTATCGGCAGTCGCGGAATCAACTCCGTATCGTAGACGGCGGCGACGATGTCCGCTCGTGCGTTCCGGAGCGCCCGGTCATAGCAGCCCGCCCCGCGTCCCAGTCGATAGCCGCGCCTGTCCACCGCCAGCGCCGGCACGATCACGAGCTCCGCGCGCTCCAGCTCCGAGCCAGGCAGTGCCGGCCCGTGCGGCTCGAGCAAACCGCCCCGGCCGAGGACGAGGTCCTCATCCCGCTCGTACCGCCCCCAGCTCAGCGTGTCATCGATGTTCCATACCGGCAGCAGAACCTGCCGGCAGCCTTCCGCGCGTAGTGCCGCCGGCAGCGATACGGTCATATGGGAGAACGGCTCGGCGCCCGTCGGCAGGTAAGCCGCCACGACGTCCGGCCGTTCCTCCGCGATCAGTTCCCGGAGGCGACGGTGCAGCCGTTCCCCGAGATCTCTCAGCTCGGTTGGTCCCAGATGACCGCGTGCGGCGAGTATCTGTCGGCGTAGTTGTCGCTTCCGCAATACCGGTTCGATCATCCGTCAGTTCCCTCAGCAGTTCCCTATGGTTCCTCTGGCATGGCCTGCGCTATCGGGGGTTACGTCCGATATTTAGGTGTTTGTGCCTGGGTACCGAGATCGCGCGAGTTACCGACCAGTTAACCTCCGGACATGGTAGATACATCCGTTCGGACTCCAGTAAGCAAAGTCGTCATCCCGGTGGCCGGTCTCGGAACGCGCTTCCTGCCTGCCACCAAGACCATCCCTAAGGTGCTGCTACCGGTGGTGGATCGGCCGGCGTTGGAATACATCGTCGAGGAGGCGTCGCGTGCCGGTCTCGACGACGTCCTGCTGGTGATCGGCCGCGGCCAGGACTCTGTGCTGGATCACTTCGACCGGCGGCCCGAGCTGGAGATCGCCCTGGAGGCCAAGGGAGACAAGGCTCGCCTTGACGCGGTCCGGCACTCCGCGGAGCTTGCCACCATGCACGCGGTTCGTCAGGACGAACCCCGCGGCCTCGGGCATGCGGTGCTCTGCGCGCAGCGGCACGTGGGGGACGAGCCGTTCGCCGTGCAGCTGGGCGACGACATGATCGACCCGCGCGATCCGTTGCTCCCCGCGATGTTGGAAGCACAGCGGCGCTACGGCGGGGTAGTGCTGGGCCTGATCGAGGTCCCGCAGGAGCAGATCGACCGCTACGGTTGCGTCGCCGCCACGTCGACGGGTCATGAGTTCGAAGGTTATGCCTCGGTGTCGGTGAGTGATCTCGTGGAGAAGCCCAAGCCAGAGGAAGCGCCCAGCAACCTCGCGATCATTGGTCGGTATATTTTGCCGCCCGAGATTTTTGAGGCGATTCGCCAGACCGAAGCCGGCGCGAGTAATGAGATTCAGCTCACCGACGCCATCGCCGGACTTTTGCGTGATGGCATGCCGGTGCACGGCATCATTTTCACTGGCCGACGCTACGACACGGGAGACCGCGGCGACTATCTCAAGGCCGTCGTACAGCTTGCCGTCGAACGTGATGACCTCGGACCGGAGTTTCGTGCATGGCTCACGGAGTTCGTGCGCGCACAATAGGTGTCGACACGATCCCATTTGGGCCGGTTAGCCGATCGGCCGCGAGTATCTCGGAGCCTCTGCAATGACCGTAGCCCCACAGTCCAGCCTGGCTGAATATCTCGCCGGCGTGCTGTCGAGCGTCGCGCCGTTGCGGCCGTTCCAGCTTCCGTTGTTGGATGCGGTCGACAGTGTGCTCGCGGCCGAGCTGACCGCCCCGACCCCGATGCCGGCGTACGACTCGGCCAGCGTGGCGGGGTACGCCGTCGCATCCGATGAAACCCTGACGGCGACCGAGCGTCGACCGGCGCTGCTGTCGGTAATCGGCGAAATACGCATCGATTCCTGGCATCCTGCCCGCTTGCCGATGCGGGGTTGTTTCCAAGTCGCCGAGGGAGCCCCATTGCCGGCGGGCGCCGACTCGGTGATTCCCGTCGACTGGACCGACCAGGGAATGGTAACCCTCAAGGTTCACCGCCCCAGCGAGGCCGAGCTCAACGTGACTCGCGCCGGTACCGAATGCCCCGCGGGCCAGGTGCTGGCGGAGCAGGGTGACGTGGTCACGCCGGCGCTGGTTGGGCAACTCGCGCTGGCCGGTTTTCCAACCGTGCCGGCCCGACCGCGCCCAAGGGTGATCGCGTTGGGGGTAGGAGACGAGCTCACGGATGCCGGCACGGTCGGCGCGCCGGGCCGGGTCGTGGACGCCGCATCGTATGTGCTCACGGCGGCGGCTCGGCAAAGTAAGGCGCAGGCCTTTCGGCTCGACACCGTCGGCGACGACTCGCAGCGCCTCAAAAACACCCTCGACGACAACGCCATGCGGGCGGACCTCCTGGTGCTGACGGGGCTTCGGTTGCCGGACGTCCTCGGCCCGGTGTTCCCGGAGCTGAAGTTCCGGGACCTGCCAGTATCGCCGGGTGGCACGGTCGCATTCGGTCGCATCGGTTCGGAACAGACACCCGTGGTGTGCCTGCCGGGCGACGCCGGTTCGGCGTATGTGGGGTTCGAACTACTCGTCCGACCGGTGATTCGTCGATTGGCCGGCGCTGACCCGGTATTTCGGCATTCGGTCCGGGCGACCCTCACCGAATCCGTGCATTCGGTGACGGGTCTGCGGGAGTTTCGGCCGGCGTCGCTGCGCGCGCGCCGCGGCGGCGGCTACACCGTGAGCCCGCACCCGGGTGGAAAACATTTGATCAAGGGCCTCGCCGCCGCCAACGGGTTGATGGTGTTGGGCGATCAGACAACGTTGGCGTCTTCGGGGACGGCAGTGGACGTACTGCAGCTGGATCGCTGATCATGCGGGCGTTGCCGGGCTGGCCTGCCACCCTCACCGAGGGCGATGTCGTGCTTCGGCCACATCGCAGGACCGACGCGAAAAGTTGGCGTGAGGTGCGGTTAGCCAACCAGGCCTGGCTCGAGCCCTGGGAGGCCACCTTGGCGAAGCCGTGGGAGCGGCGCCACGATCCACAGGATTTCGTAGCGATGCTGCGCGCTCAACGCAAAATGATGAAGCTCGGTCACAGCATGCCGTTTGCCCTGTTGTATCGGGGGCGGTTTGCCGGTCAACTCACTGTCGGCGGCATAGTCCGCGGTGCTTTCTACTCCGCCATCATCGGGTACTGGGTCGACAGAGCTGTGGCCGGCCGCGGCGTCATGCCTACCGCTGTGGCTATGGCGTGTGACTTCTGTTTCTACTCTGCGGGCCTGCACCGCATCGAAATCAACATTCGTCCGGAGAACACTGCCAGTCGTCGAGTGGTAGAGAAGCTTGGATTCCGTTAGGAGGGCTTTCATCCCCGTTTTCTCCATATTGACGGGGACTGGCGGGATCACATCGGCTACGCGCTCACCATTGAGGATGTTATGCCGCAGGGATTGCTTGCCCGATGGCGTGAGACGCGTAAGTCGTGAGCCTGACCACGATGCTGCTTCGGCGTGCCTGCCGTACTTAGGCTCCGCGGGATCGTAACCTCAGGTTCCATGCCGCACTCGTAGTCGAGCGCGAAGGGAGCCGCGATGCCGTCTGGTGTGCCCTCGGCAATTTTATTTGCGATGCTCATTGGGGGCGCGCTTCTGGCGCTATTGCCGTCGCTGATTAACCGCTCCGGTGCCGGGGTGACGGTGGACAAAGCCGAACAAGACTCCCCGGCGCAGCTGCCCCATCGGGAGCATAAGGCACGGAAGAAGATCGATGCGGACGCCCGCGTGGGGCGCGAATCGCACGCAGAACCCGAGTACGACCGCGAGTCTGACCATCACAAACGTGCCGCGGAGTTCGTGGACAAGCTGTGTCGCAGCACCACCATGGACGCCACGCTGCAGCGAGAGATCGTGGCGTGGCTTTCCACGTCGGCTCGGCACCGTGAGGCGCCGTCGGTGTGGATTCAGCAGGTACTTGCTGCCGCCGATAAGGAGCCGTATCACCACAAGGGTGCCTGGCTGGTGCGGGCGATACCCCGTCCCCGGCCGCGCCTGATCAAGGTCAGCTCATCCGAGCCATTGGCTCATAAGGCCGCGCCGGTCGACATGGACCAGCAGCACCGGAAGGCCGCATAATCGCGGGTGGATCCGGCGGGATACCGTCATTGGCATGCCGGGGCGGCTGCTAGGCTGTGAATCCAGTTGGGGCTGTGGCGCAGTCTGGTAGCGCACCTCGTTCGCATCGAGGGGGTCAGGGGTTCGAATCCCCTCAGCTCCACTACATTCCAGCAGGTCACAGCGTTAAGCTGTGGCCTTTCTGGTTTTCTGGGCGAAAGTACGACTCTTGCCAAACTTCGCCCGCTTCGATCTGGTTCTTCTCTTGAAGAACCTGGCGATCTTGCAACGCGGTTACGCAAATGCCCGGCAGCGGCAGCGAAGCGTCGGAAGCTTCCGTCTTGGTCTCACGGTGAAGGAGCTTGCGGCGGACCCGTTGCAACTGATGACTGATCGTCAGCTCCCGCGACTCCAGATCGACATTTGGCCAAGTTAAGCCAAGTGCTTCCCCACGGCGCAAGCCGAGAACCAGGATGAGCACGTACGCCGCGTAGAGCGGGTCGCCGTCGTTGTGAGCCGACTCTAGGAATCTTCTCGCCTCGTTGCTTGACCATGGCTTGTTCCGCTTAGCTCGGACGGAAGGCAGTGTGACACCCGAAGCGGCATTCTTTGGAATTAGCTCCTGGGTAATAGCGTTCGATAGAGCCGCTCGCAAGGTGTTCCGG
>DATATO010000133.1:0-2831 GCA_036268755.1 Mycobacteriales bacterium
AGCGGAATCCGTGAAGGGAATTGGCGTGGGCGCTTCGGGGCCGGCGTGCGCCGTGGCGGCGGAGAAACCCAGCGCGGCCAGCGCGCCCATCACTGCAAGGATGATGCGGATCATCGGCCAGTTTCCTATCTCTCGTGCTTCGTCGATAGGAATCCTCACTCGGGTGCGTTAAGACGAGCGCAGTAACGCACTACTGCATTTCGCCCGGTTTGGCGCGATCCCACTTAGCTGGGCCTTGGGCTTGTGTACAGCGCTGCGCCCGTTTTGCGGCAGCCTCCTCGCCTTCGGGACCGGCAGGCAGTGGCCGGTGTGCGCCGGCCACCCCGGTCTGCCGACCCTCCCCCGGGCCCAAGACCCGGACGTAATGCGTCCGAGAGGTCCCACTCAGTCCCGTCTGGTTCTACGTAAGGGGACCGAGGTTACCAAAACCTATGTCCCGCAGAACGGCTCGTGGTTCATCTCCGGTATCGCTCGGTAAGGCTGGGTCAACCTCAGCCCTGCCGCGGTGATCCGGATCTACCACAGCAGCTAATCGGCTGAACAGGAGAGCCCCGGACCTTCGCGGGCCCGGGGTTTCGCTCGTCGGCCCGGTAAGCCGGTCAACCTGTCAGAACGACGTCGCAGCACCGAGAAGGAGTTCCTCTACCGGGAGAACGGAGACCATGTCCGCACCCACCAGGGATTCAATCGCCGCAGTGTCATACGACCCCCCGCCAAGGAAGGTTGCAACAGAGGCGAGGTCGGCCTCACCCTGGACGACGTCCGCCTGCGCCAGGGTCAATGCGTCGGCGAAAGTGGTCGGATTCGCTAAGGCGAAGGGAAACGTGAATGAGAGTGTCTCACCCTGCAACGCCTCGACTGTCCCCAACGCGAGGTTGTTCGGCGCAGTCAGAATATCGTCATTCACGCCGCTGAAAAATGCTGCCAGGCCGGGTGTCAGATCACTGCTGCCGAAATCCGTGAAGGCTGTAGTGAAAGCGGTCTGCCCCTCGGCGTAGTCGCCGTCGACGGCGCTGATGATGTCGGTAAAGTCATCGGCGCGGGCAGAGGGCGCGGTGGCCGCCGACATCATTGCCGCAGCCCCGAAAACGCCGGCAGCCGCAGCAAGGCCGACCAGAATCCCCGTTCGCGATCGCGGATCACTCATGGTTTCTTCTTCTTCCTATCGTCGGCCCTGAGAGCCGGATAAGCCGAACGTAAGTTCTGGCTTGGACCATCCTGTGTGCATCGGGTGGTGGATTAATAGAGGTGTTTCCCTACACTTTTGGTGTTCAACACAGGTTGAGCTTGGGCTTTGCGGTCGTGTGTGCCAGTTAGTCACAAGCCCTGGGACGCACAGGCTCGCCAGCACGAGCTAGTGATGTGCGCACACAGGTATGGGGTGCTGTTGTCTATGCGCTCACGCATGTGTGTAGTGAGCACGGCATTTGGGCAGTCTCCTTGCTTATGTGGCAGCACTGCCTGCGCTGCCACATAAGCACGCCACTACGTCTGCATCACCGAGCTGCCGCTGCCGGCGCCCGGCATCCCTACCGCCCGGCGCCGTCAGGTGCGGTGGACGTCGGCCTCTTCGGGCCTAGCGGCTTCCCAGCTAGTCTTCTCGTTTGCCTCTGGGTGGCCGGTACAGGTTCGCGCGACCGCTCGCATCTCGTGGGGGCTTCGCCAACCAGGCGGGCGTTGTTCGTCTGTACGACGCCGCCTAATCGGCTGAGTCGCAACTGAATTAGCTGAACGGGAGAGCCCCGGACCTTCGCGGGTCCGGGGTTTCTTCTTGTCCCAATAGAATTGAGTCCGTGAGGGTCGTAACTACAGCCCGGGCAAGCAGATGGGTGCTCCCCTGCATAGATCCGCGATGCTCGGCTGTGGCGGCGGCGGATTAGGGTCTTCGGCGATGCGCCATGAGCCATCGGCGTTGTGGACGGACATCACGTTGTGGCACACGTGCATATCCCAATCCGCGGGAGGCGGAGTCAGCCACTGCCAGGGTTGGCCAGGGCACCACATATAGCGGGGAAAGGTACCGGGCAGCGCCTGAGCGGCACCTGCCAACCCCAGGCCGGCTACCGCGACGCCACCAGTCAGCACCACACCGGCAATGATCCGCTTCAAGGTGCAATCGGTGTTCATTGTGATGCCCCTCTGTTTGTAGCCGCCTCCCAAGGGCTGCCTGTAGCGGATTGTGCGCCGACCGCTGACTGAAAACATGGGGCATTTGCCCTAACTACGACTTCGAGGACGCGCCCGAGAAACTCATCGTTCTGGCCAAGCGGCCCGGACGGCTGATGTCGTCGCGCGGCGTCAAGCCGTCGTGGACGCCGCCTACGACCTGCGAGTGCTCGGCAGCCAGGGACAGCCTGTGGCGAGGCCCGAGCTCGGAGAGCTCCGCCAGTACCGGGCGCTGCTCGCCTCGCTGCTGAAGGCGGTCAACTGCCCCGACGACGAGGACGTGTTGACCCGCTCGGAGCTGGGCAAGCCAGGCGCCAAGGCTCGACGGCACGGTAATGGACGGGGCTGAACCGGTGGCCAAGCCCCGGCGCCTTAATGCTCGGTCCCGATCCGGTGACACCGCCATCCTGGCCGAGCACTTGCCACCCGACCTCCGGACCCTCCAGCCCGACCCCCACGCCCGGCTCTCGGCCAGACGAAAACACCCCCAGCCCATGTCGGGCCGGGGGTGTTCCGTTTCGCTGACTAGTGAGCGTGGCCGTGGTGACCGTGGCCGTGGTCGTCGGCCTCCTCAGCGGGCTTCTCGACAATTGCGGTCTCGGTGGTCAGCACCATGCGTGCCACCGACGCCGCGTTGAGCACTGCCGACCGGGTGACCTTGACCG
>DATATO010000134.1:0-3091 GCA_036268755.1 Mycobacteriales bacterium
GGGACGAGATCCGCCATCCACCAGCGGTTTTCGCATACAGATCATGGAACTCGACCACACGTCCATTTTCTGTCGCGTAGACGACGGGGTCGTCGTTTTTTTGCGGTGGCCCGTGGTACACCATGGAACAGACAGTGGCTCGCGCCGATTCGTACTCGACATCAGCGTAGTAAAAGTTTGTCAATAGATGACGGGTTGTGACTTTCGGACGCTCCCGCATGCCCTGACGGATCTCGGCGTGGCCACGATGAATGTTCCCCGCACGATCAAAAAGCGCATCGGGCGTGAAGAGTTCGATCATGGCCTCGAAGTTCCCGCTGTCCATGTAGTACACGAATCGGTTCGTCAGCGACGTCAGCTGCCACTCGATCTGCATTCGTTCAGTCAGGTCCATACTTATGTTTCCTTGTCCGACTCTGCAACGGTGGCAAGGCACGTGCGCCACCTGAACTACGCCAATGCCGCCGGAGGCACGTCCTCCTCGACAAGGAGTGCACCTAGTATCTGATAGATGTCTGCACTTGCCGCGGCGTGCTGTGCGGCGGATCGGACGTCGCGCAACCGCCGCTGAAGGGGCGAGCTGTTGTAGAGTGCATTACTGCCGGCCAGCGAGAAGACCTCGTTGACTATCTCGACGCATGCGGTGTGTGCGTGCGCCACCATTGCGCGCTGTCGGACCGACTCCAATTGCTCTACCGGTTCCCCGGCGACCGCCCGGGCCCAGGTCAGCTGTGTTTCTCGCTCGGCGAGAGCTCGGACCGCGCCCAGCCGTAGGTCGAGTTGCCCGAGCCGGAACTGGAACACCGGGTCCTGAGCGAGTCGAAGTCCTGGCTTGAACGCCGGACGCTTGGTCTTCGCCAGCACACGGAGGTCGTCCAGCGCGCCCTGCGCGATGCCGAGCACCACCGCTACATGGGTCGGCCCCAGAGCGATCCGGATCGGCAGCCTGTACAACGGCGCGTCGACCGAGGCGGGGCCGAAGAAGTCCGCCGTGTGCGCGTCGGGGACGAAGCGGTCCTCGATGACGAAGTCGTTGCTGTTCGTGCCGCGCAGGCCGACTGAGTCCCAAGTGTCCAGGAATGTAGCCTCCGCCGCCGGCAGCATGACCAGCTTCATCTCAGGTATGCCCTGCCCAGTGATTCGGGGCTGCCCGCCCTCGGTCACGATGCAGCAGGCCAGGATCCACTGGTGCTCGTAACTTCCGCTGGCAAGAGGCCACCTGCCCTTCACGATGTACCCGCCGTCGGTGGGTACGGCAACACCCTTGGGCGCGAACGCTCCCCGCGCCATGGTGTTCGGGCCGTCGGCGTAGATCTCGTTCTCGAGGACCTGCCGGGAGAACCGTCCCAACACCGGTGCGAAGTCTGCCCCAATCATGACAGTCCATCCGGCCGACCCGTCTGCTCGAGCGACCTGCTCGATCACGGCCATCGCCTCCGGCAGGCTCAGCTCCTCGCCACCGAATACCTGAGGGACCATCATCCGAAATGCGCCGGCATCGGCGAGACGCTTGTTCAGATCGGCCGGAACGTTCTTATTCTGCTCAATCTCAGCCGATCGCTGTGCGATTTCGGGCACAAGCTTCCGGACCGAGTCGAGCACCGCCGTGCCCTCGAGCTCGGTGGTCGTCATATATATCCTCCACGTGTCCGAGGCCGACTTTGCAGGCGGCGACTTCTGTAGTGACTGCGTGTCCGGGTCCGAGACTTTGCTGATCAACCCGCCTTATCCGGCGGCCGCCGCGGCCGCGTCGATCGAGGCGTTGCGGGTTCTCACCAGCGCCTGCGCACCCCGAACTGTGAGTTCGCGGCTGTGGGTGCCACACCTTGCCGCACATGCCGACACGTCTGCTGGGGAGCGGCTCCACACTGTGCACAGAAAGAACATATTGTGTAGTATCTGTTCAGTCAAGCGGTGGTTCGCTGGTCCCTCGTCCGGCCGGTGCTTGAGTAGTCGGCGACGGTCGGGCTCCTCCGTTCGATAGGCGCTACCGAGGCCCCGACCGACCGCGGTAGGTCCGGCGTGCGGATCTCGACGAGGGGTGGGATGGACCGCTGATGTACCTGCGCCGAACGCCGAGCGCGAGCAGCGACCGGGCGGCGGGGGTCGTCGGCCCAACGCCCGCGCAGCTGGGCGGCCCGTGCTTGGTTCCGGTTGAGGAGGCCTTGACCATCGCCCGCCTGGGCGAGCCGGCATGTGGGGCCGCCTCGATGGGTAGCCGCCGGCTCCCTCGCTCCTGGCTCCGGGAAGCATCGCCGGCGCGCCCCTGACGTTTTCGGCTTCGCGGTGGCGGACACCGAGCGATTACCACGCGGTGGGCTGTTCGTGGGCAAAGATCGGCGCGATATCGTTGAAGCTGGTCGCACAGAGCGGTCGGCTAGAATTTGGGGGACCGGGGGCGGGGCGCCGGTCTTGCGGGAAGGAGCGAAATTGACCGCCAAGAGCGACACCGTCTCACGAATTCTCGACGGAGCATTGAGTGCCTTGGCGCGGCAGGGCCTGCGCAAGCTCTCGATGAGCGATGTCTGTGATGAGGCAGGGATCGCCCGAGGGACGTTGTATCGCTACTTCAAGAGCAAGGACGACGTGCTCGAGGCGATCGGGCACCATGTCGTCGCGAACCTGACTGTCGCTCTTGAACAGGGTATACAGGAAAATCCCAAACCAGCCGATCGTGTTCGCGTCGTCGCGGACGTTCTGATCGGCTTCTGGCGGCTACATCCCGAATTGGCACGCGTCGGCCAGGTAGAACCCGCCTTTGCCCTGTCCTACCTCAATCGGGTGCTGCCTCAGTTCCGCGCAATCCTGCGGGAGACGCTCGACCCCCTCCTGACCGAGACCGCGGCGGTCCGCGCCGGCACAGCGACAGTGGATCAGCTGATCGATTTGATTATCCGAATCGCCGTCTCGCACTATCTACTTCCTAATGAGTTCTCCGACGCACTTCCAGAACTCCTTGCGGGCCTTGCGGACCTGCAGATTCCGGAGAATTCCACATCAAAGCGCCGTGGATGCCGCCGGGGGCTGGCGAGCTGAGCTCGGCCGGCCGTGCCAATAGTGGTCACACCGTCGCGGAGCCGACCATCGAAGC